>DASRDP010000157.1 GCA_035652535.1 Chloroflexota bacterium | reverse complement strand
TCACCGAGAACACCATCAAGTACCACCTGCGGAACATTCTCGACAAACTGCACGTCAAAAATCGCGCACAGGTCATCGCATACGCGATGCAGCATCGCCTCGTACCCCTCGATCCACCCTCGTAGCGCAGAACGGCCCGCTCAGGTGGGTGGGCCGCGCGCCACCCATCAAGGACCACCCCGGTGTTTCTGGCGGAGGCCTGGCACGGGTGCGTACGCTCTATTCGCAGCCAGGATTCGAGGAGGCGCACCCAGTGCTTCGGCCAGTAGACATCATGCTCATCGAGGACAACCCGGCTGACGTACGGCTGACCCAGGAAGCGCTGAAGGAAGCCTCCGTCCGGAATCGACTCACCGTCGCTACAGACGGCGCACAAGCCATGGCGATGCTGCGCCACGAGACCCCCTACGGCAGCTGTCCGCGGCCCGACTTCATCCTGCTCGACTTGAATTTGCCGCGGAAGGACGGCCGCCAGGTCCTGGCAGAGATCAAGGCCGACGAGCGTTTGCGCCAGATTCCCGTGGTCGTCCTCACGACATCCCAGGCCACCGAGGACGTGCTCCAGAGTTACGATCTCCAGGCGGCAGGATTCATTACGAAGCCAGTCGACCTGGACGAGTTTCTGGCGGTGATCGCCGGAATCGACCGATTCTGGTTCTCTATCGTGACCCTTCCGCCCAGTACTCCGGGGGATCCGCCGCCGATCGCCTGACAGCGGACCGTCCCGAACGACACCGCGGCCGTGTGATAGGATTCGTGGTGTCGCCCTCGGCGAGTGACACAGACCTCGGAGTAGCGGCCCTGGACTCGCGCCCGTTTGTTGCGCTCCTCATTGAAGACAACCCGGGCGATGCGCGCTTGATTCGCGAGATGCTCGCGGAGCTACCGAGCCGATCGGTCGAGATCGAGCACGCCAACAACTTGACCACGGGCTTGGAACGAATCGCCGCCGGCGGCGTCGACGTCGTGCTGCTGGACCTGAGCCTGCCCGAGGCGCAAGGCCTCGACACGTTTCACCGCGCACGGGCCGCGGCCCCGGAGCTCCCGGTCATCGTACTCACCGGGTTGGCCGATGAGTCGCTCGCGATCCGCGCCGTACACGAAGGGGCCCAGGATTACCTATTCAAGGGGGACGTGCGCGGCGACCTTCTGTTCCGATCGATCCGCTATGCCATCGAGCGCAAGCGGCTCCTCGAAAGCGAGCGGCTCGCGCGGGCGGAAGCGGAAGCGGGACGCGCGCGCGTGCGCGCCATTCTCGACAGTGCGCCCTACGGCATTCTGTTTTTCGACTCCCAGGACGGCCACATCACGACGAACCCGGAGGCCGTGCGTCTACTCGGCCGCCCCATCGAGCCCTATGGCGGCCGCGCCCAGCTCCTGGGGATCGTCTGTCGACCGGACGGCCACCCCTGGGCGGAGCACGAGCTATTCGCGAGCCGAGCCCTCGCGGGCGAGACCGTAGCACAGGAGGAGGAGCTGCTGCGGCGGCCCGATGGCAGGGAGATTCCCGTGCTTGGGAGCGCCCGCCCGGTGGTCGACGGCGACGGCGAGGTCCGAGGGGCCGTGGTGATCCTGCAGGACATCTCCAGGCTCAAGGACTTGGAACGGATGCGGGAGGAGTGGACCTCGGCGGTGGCCCACGACCTTCGCCAGCCGGTCGCCGCCATCACCGCGTTCGCCAACCTGCTCGAGATGTTCGCCGAGCAAGCGGCGCCAAACCCGCAGGAGAAGGCTGCGCTGAGCCACATCCTCGCCAGCTCCCGCCAGCTCTACCGCATGATTGGCGACGTGCTGGATGTGTCTCGGCTCGGGGCGGGCCAGCTTCGGCTGGAGCGCACCAGCGTGCATCTGGATCGGCTCGTACCGGAGGTGGTCGACCGGTCGGGCGATGTCCTGGAGGGGCATCCGGTGCAAATGCGCTTCGAAGGTGACCTTCCCGCCGTCGACGCCGATCCCGCTCGCGTCGAGCAGGTGCTGGTGAATCTCCTCTCGAACGCGGGGAAGTACGGCGAGCCCGAGTCAGAGGTCCTGGTAGAGGTTCACCAACAGGACGGATCGGTGCACGTCGCGGTGACCAACCGTGGCGTTGCGATTCCGTCCGACGAGCTGCCCCATCTGTTCAACCGATTCTTCCGTAGCCGCGCGGCGCACGTCCAGCGGATGCCGGGTCTCGGGCTCGGCCTCTACGTGTGCAGGGAGCTGGTGGCGGCCCATGGCGGCAATATTTGGGCCGAGAGCGCCGGCAATGCGACAACCGTGCGCTTCTCGCTACCCATCGCCGCCACCGCGTCCACCGTCCCGGAGCGCTCGACCGTGGATGCAGGCCCATAGCGCTACGACGCGCCACGGCGCGGTCTAGCGTGCCAGGGCGTCCCCGAGCGGAACAAACGGGAGGCCGACTGCCTCCGCCACGGCGCGATGGGTCACCACACCCCGGTACGTGTTCACCCCGGCGGCCAGCTCCGGAGAGGTGACCGCGCTCTGGAAGCCGCGCTCCGCGATGAGCCGAACGTACGGGAGCGTCACATTCGTGAGGGCGATCGTCGACGTGCGCGGCACCGCGCCCGGCATATTGGGCACCGCGTAGTGCACCACATCATGCAGCGTGTATGTCGGATGCGTGTGGCTGGTCGGACGGATCGTCTCGACGCACCCGCCCTGGTCGACCGCGACGTCGACGATGACGGAGCCCGGCCGCATCGTTCGGACCATCGCCTCCGTCACCAGGCGCGGCGCCCGCGCTCCCGTGACCAGGGCGGCTCCGATCACGACGTCCGCGGTCTGGACAGCCTCCGCGATTGACTCGGGATGCGCCGCCATCGTCGTGGCGCGCCCGTTCAATGTCGTGTCCAGCGCGCGCAACCGGTCGAGCCCCCGATTGAAGACGGTCACGTCTGCGCCCATGCCCAACGCGATTCGAGCGGCATTCGCTCCAACCGTGCCGGCGCCGAGGATGATGACGCGGGCCGGAGCCACGCCCGGCACGCCCGCGAGGAGCAGCCCGCGCCCGCCGCCGACGTGCGTGAGGAGCTGCGCGGCGACCTGGGGCGCCATGCGGCCGGCGACTTCGCTCATCGGCTCGAGGATCGGCAGTCGACCATCGGCGGACTGAACCGTCTCGTAGGCGATGCTCGTAACCGTTCGCTCCACGAGCTGGCGGGTCAGCTCGGGCTCCGCCGCGAGGTGCAGATAGGTGAAGAGAATCTGCCCGGCCGCCAGCATGGCGTACTCAGCCGGAAGCGGCTCCTTCACTTTCACCACCATCTCGGCAGCCCACACGGCCGCCGCGTCTTTCTCGATGCGCGCGCCCGCATCCGCGTATTCGGCGTCGGCGAATCCGCTCCCCGTGCCGGCGTCGGCCTGGACCACGACCGTATGGCCGGCTGCGCAGAGCGCGTGGGCGCCGCTTGGCGTCACGGCGACGCGCCGCTCGCTGTCCTTGATCTCCTTCGGCACCCCGACAATCATTCGCTTCTCCCCTGTTGGTGCGGTCGCACGAGAGGCGATTGTTAGATGACCTGGAGCTGGAAATGCATACCCAGGGCGTAGTGGTTCCGTGGCCGACCATCCACGGTGCTGGTCACGAAGCAGCCGAACTCGTACGTGCCTGGCTGGAGCGTGGCATCGAAGCTCTGCGTCTGACCGGTCGGCACGTCCTCAACGTCCCCCGCCACGTTCTGGAGGTAGTCCTTTTCTTCGACGTCCTGCCCGGCTTCTTTTGCCTGAACCATCTCCTGGAGGCGCGGCTGGTTCTGTGGATAGACCCACAGCTCGTGCTGGTTGGTCGTGCTCTGGTTGGTAAAGACGAGGTGAACCTTGCCGGCCGGCACCGAAACCTTGTCCGGCGTAAAGGCAAAGTCAGCACCGCTCACGTTGATGGTGGTGACCGGCGCCGAGCCCCTATTGCAGGCCGAGAGCAGAACGGCGGCGGGTGCGATGAGCGCTATCGCCAGCACGGTGGCGCGGCGTCCCCACGGGCAGCGCGTGATGCTATTCATGAACGCATATCTCCTCCGCACGAAGATCGGGAGTCCTGTGAGAAGTGTGCACCCATCAGCACCTTAGAGCAACGTTTCGATATTGGCACGACTCCAACGCGGCCCCTCCTTTTGGATAGCCACGAACTACCGCGCTGGCTGGTGCCTCCGTGATCGGCCGATTGCTTACACTTGGCGGGCAGAGGTGGTGACGGATGACAATCCCGCCGGGGCATCCGCGGTCGGAGGCCGACGACCGGTCAGAACCGGGAACGAGTACGCGCCGAGCGCTCCTGGCTCGGGTCGGCGCCGGGCTGGGCGCTTTTCTCGCGGCGGCGCTGGGCGTGCCGGTCATCGGCGCCATCGTCTCGCCCGCAGGCCGCCGCGACGAGTCTCCTTGGATCTCCCTGGGTCAGGTCGCCGACTTCGCCGTCGGCCAACCACGCATGGTTCAGTTCGGGATCCGCCGTGCCGACGGATACCTCCAGACAACGCTCCCCCGTGCGGTATGGGTGTATCGATCGACGGAAGAGAACGTGGTTGTGCGCAACGCTCGGTGCACCCACCTGGGGTGCCTCGTGGGCTACCGCGCCGAGTCCAGCACGTTCGTCTGCCCGTGTCACGGCGGCGTATTCGCGCGCGATGACGGCCGCGTCCTCGATGGGCCACCGCCGAGAGCCATGGATGAGCTGAGGTATCGGATCGACGGCGGACTCTTGATGACGCAGTACCAGGACTTCCAGGTCGGCGTCCCGAACCGGGTCGCGCTGTAGGCGCCGCCATGCGATTCGTCCGCGCGGGCTCCCTGGGCGAATGGCTCGAAGAGCGAGCCGGGACCACGACGCTGGGCAGGACGCTGTTCCTGCGCAATGTGCCCCTCGGCGTCGGGTTGCTCTACACGCTCGGCTTCGCCGCTCTCTTCGTGTTCACCCTGCAGCTGGTGACCGGCGTCGTCCTGGCCCTGTATTACGCGCCGACTCCGGACCACGCGTATGAGAGCGTGTCGTACATCAACGATCGCGTCGCCTTCGGCCGCCTCGTCCGCGGACTTCATCACTGGGGCTCTAGCGCGATGGTGGTCCTCGTGGGCGCGCACCTCGTCGTCGTGTTCACGCTCGCCGCCTACAAGCGCCCGCGGGAGGTGACGTGGCTCCTCGGCGTTGGGCTCCTCGCCCTCACCCTCGCCTTTTCGTTCACGGGCTACCTGCTCCCATGGGATGAGAAGGCGTATTGGGCGACGAGCGTTGGGACGAACATGGCCGGGACGATCCCGCTGATTGGGGACTTCGTTTTGCGGCTCGCGCGCGGGGGCACTGAGCTGGGCGCCGCCGCTCTCACGCGCTTCTACGCCCTCCACACGCTTCTCCTTCCGGGCGCGTTGATCTCGCTCCTGGTCGGCCACGTCGCGCTGGTGATCTGGCATGGCGTGTCCGTGCCACCGACCCTCTGGAATGCCGAGCAGGCTGCGGCGGAGCGCCTTCGCGAAGAAGAAGCGACGCGGGGTTATCGGCCCGACGCGGCCCGCTACGCATTCTTCAAGCAAGCGGGGCGCCCGTTCTGGCCCGACATCATCGTCGAAGACCTCACCATCGCCGTGGTGGTGTTCCTCGTGCTCCTGGGTCTGGCGATGGTCTTCGGCGCGCCGCTCGAGGCGCCAGCCGACCCGACGAATACCGCATACATCCCGAGGCCCGAGTGGTATTTCCTGTTCCTCTTCCAGCTCCTCAAGTATTTTCCCGGTCAGCTCGAGTGGGTTGGGGTGGTCCTGCTGCCGCTCCTGGCGTTCGTGGCGCTCGTTCTCCTACCGTTCCTCGACGCGGGAAGCGAGCGTCGCCTCAGCAAACGGCCGATGGCCAGCGGTGTGGCGGTCCTACTCGCCGGGGGAATCGGATTCCTTACCACCGCGGCGATGCTGACGACGCCGCCGGCCGGGGTGGAGGAGCACGGCGTCCGCCTGACGGCGATGCAGGTCCTCGGCCGAACGCAGTACCGCCAGTACTGCGCCGGTTGCCACGGCGCGAGCGGAGAGGGGACCGCCGAGGCGCCATCGCTGGTCGGTGAGGGCAAGCGCCGCGATGCAAACTACATCCACTCCTACATCGAGGAGCCGCAACGGATGTCGCGCACGGCCATCATGCCCGCATTTCTGGGGCAGCTCAGCCATGAGGATGTGGAGGAAGTGGCGCAATACGTCATGTCGTTCTCGGAGGGGAGCAAATGACCGCGCTCGGCGACCGCGCCGGCATCGCCCTGGTCGCGCTCGCACTACTGGTAGGCGTGCTGCTCGCCGTCGTGGTGAACCGATTCTCGATGACCGCCGCTCCCGGAGCGCCGCCGGCTGCGACGGCTCCATCGACGAGCGCGCAGGGGGGCGAGGTCGATCTGACTCACGCCGACCGGCAGGCGGGCCGTCTCGTATTTCGTGCGCAGTGCCAGGAATGCCACACCGAGGGCCGACAGTCCTTCGATATGGCCACAAGAGAGCGCACGGCCCTGATCCGGACCCAGGTTCGGCGGGGCTCCGCGCAGATGCCCGGGTTCGCGCCGGACCAGCTCTCGGACGATCAGCTCGTCAACGTCATCGCCTACATCGCGATCCCGTCGGAGCCGGAGCCACCGGACGTGTCGCCGCCGCCGGTCCGCGGGGTGAACTTCGACGTGCTCGAAGCGAGCGGGGCGCCGGGCCAGAGCCCGTCCGTTCGGTTCCGCATCCGGGACAACGCGGGGCAGGCCATCGCGCCGTCCGAGATGACGGCCCTGAACCTCACCGTTGCCGGCCCGACGGTCGACTACCAATGGGCGCAGCGCGAGGACGCTCGGCGGGCGGAAAGCCTGCCCGACGGCTCCGCGCGCTACGTCTTTCGCGCCCAGCTTCCCGCCGAGGCGCAAGGCACGTTTGCCGTCGCCACCGAGGGCTATTTGGAGTTTCCCAGCGCCGTTGCCGGCGTCCCACCCGCTCGCGACGTTGGCTACAACACGGTCTTCTACTTCCCGGTCACGGATCCCGCGCCGGTGCCGCGACGCCAGATCGTGAAAACGGAGAACTGCAACGCCTGTCACGGGACGCTGGCGACGCATGGAGGCACGCGCCGCAACACCGAGTTTTGCGTCATGTGCCACAACGCGACGCAAAGTGATGCTGATAAGCGGATGGCGGTCGGCGGGCCACTGCCACCCGAACCGGTACAGTTCCGCAACTTCATCCACCGAATCCACACCGGCGAGGACCTCACGCGTCCGTTCGTCGTCTACGGCGGGTCCCCGACGGCGCCGCAGCCGGTCGATCTCGCGGCCGTCCACCCCTTTCCGAAAGACCGGGCGAACTGCGCGCTGTGCCATGTACAGGACTCGTACATGATCAGCCAGACCCTCGAAGCGTCGGCGGCGCTGCGCGTGATCCTGGACGGACAGGTCGTACGCGAGCTTCCGCCCGTGACGGCTGCGTGCACGGGGTGCCACGACAGCCCACAGGCGTTTGCCCACGCGGCGAGCCAAACGTCGGGCGGGGTCGAGTCGTGCGCGCTCTGCCACGCCCAGGGACGACCGTATTCGGTCACGACGGTCCATCGCGTTTCCAGCTCGCCATAGCATCGGGTCGGCTGGGGACAAGGAGCCGGTCCTGGCGGACCGTAAGCCGGGTCCGCTGAGGCCACCACCGGCTGCCACAGACCGAGATCCGCCGCGCAATTGCGCCCACCCTGTCGGATAGCCTGCAAAACACGCTGCACGGGTAGCGACGGCCACCCCCGGTTTCCTTGGGCGCGCATTCCTCCAACGGGCACGATGTAGGTGATCAGCGCGCGCGAGGAGGAGCCGATGCGGATCGCAGCGCCAGGTCTGAGCCGGCGGCGCGCCCCGGCGATCGGACCCATTCTCGCAGCCCTCATCGCGCTCGTCGCGACCGTCGCGGCGGCGTACGTCGTCTACAACCGGGTGCACCCGTCGCCCGGGCCCACCACCCAGCAGACCGCCCGCGTGACGCGCGGCTCCATCGCCGCGACCGTCAATGCGACGGGCACCGTCGCCTCGTCGGCCCTGAGCCGGGTGAACTTCCGCGGCTCGGGCACCATCGCCGAGGTCCTGGTGCACGTGGGCGACCAGGTCGAGGAAGGCCAACCCCTGGCCCGCCTCGATTCTGCCGACCTGCGCCTGGCGATTCAACAGTCCGAAACGCGGCTGAACGTGGCGCAGATCAAGCTGCGCCAGATGCTCGACGGACCACGCGTCGAGGACGTGGAGGGCGCGCAGGCCGCGTTGGCCGCCGCGCAGGCGAAGCTCGCCGGGATGCAGTACGGTCGACCGGAGGACGTCGCGGCGGCCCAGGCCGCGGTGGATGCCGCGACGGCAAGCTTGCAGGTCCTCCTCGCGCCGCAGGGCGCTGACCTGGTGGCGGCCCAGGGCGCGATGGAGAGCGCGCAGGCCCAGCTGACGAGCGATCTCGCCAAGCTCCAGGATGCGCAAATCCAGGCCGCAACGGATCAGGTCTCCGCACGGGCCGGGGTGGTCAGCGGGGAAGCTGAGCTGGCCAGCGCGCAGCAGAAACTGAACGCGCTGCTCAGCCCGCAGCCAGCAGACGTGGCTGCCGCGCAGACGGCCGTCCAGACGGCGCGGAACACGCTGCAGAGCGCTGAGGGGAGACTCAACGTGCTGCTCAACCCGTCAGCGAACGACGTGACCGCGGACCGCGCGGCCGTTGCCAGCGCGCGCGGGGCGCTCGATGCAGCACAGCGGAATCTCGCCCAGGTGAAGGTCGGGCCATCGAGCGTGGATCTCGCCTCGGCTCGGTCGGCCTTGTCGACGGCGCAGTCCGCCCTCCAGGCCGCGATCGCGAAGCGCGCGGCCGACTACGCAGCCGCTCGGGTCCCGGTGCCCACAACGACGTCCGAGGCCAACGCGGCGCGACTCTCCGGCCTCACACCGGCGGAGTCCGCCCAGCTGCTGGCCGACGACCACGCGGTCGCCGCGGCACAAACCAATGTCGACAGCGCGCAGACCAAGCTTGTCCAGCTCCAGCAAAGCCCCACCAATGAAGAGATCGCCGCCGCGACCGCTCAGGTCGACGCGGCTCAGTCGAATTTCTCGACGGCGCAGGCCAAGCTCAATGCGCTCGTAGCTCCGCGGGCGGAGGACGTCGCATCGGCGCGGGCTGACGCCGATAGCGCGCGGGCGGCGCTTGCCAGCGCGCAGGCGAAGCTGGATCAGCTCCTCTCCCCGAGCGCCGACGCCGTGGCGGCCGCTCAGGGAGCCGTGACGGCCGCCCAGGCCAGCCTCGTGGCGGCGCGAGATCGTGAGGCGCAGGTTGCGGCGACCGGCGCCAGCGCGAGCCTCGCGGCTGCGCAGACGGCGGTCGATGCCAGCACGTCATCAGTTCGATCGGCCCAGGCGCGCCTCGACCAGCTCACCTCACCCCTCGATTCGGACGTCCTGGCCGCTCAGCAGGCGCTGCAGGCGGCGCGGGCGAAGCTGGACACGACGTCGAACCCGGCGACCAGCTACGACATCGAGGCGCAGAGAGACGCCATTGCTCAGGCGCAGGCCAACCTCGATCTGAAGCGTGTCCCGTACCTTGCCACTGATATCGACGCCCAGCGCGCGACCGTCCGTCAGGCGCAAACGGACCTCGAGACGGCCGAGTTCAATCTCGATAACGCCACCCTCACGGCGCCCTTCGCCAGTGTCGTAGGGGCGGTGAACATGAACCAGGGCGAGACCGCGGCGGGAGCCGCGGCGACCATCACCGGCGGCACCACCCAGTCGGGGATTACCCTCGTAAACGCGGCGCAGGTCCGCGCGGACGTGCAGATCGGCGAGACGGACATTCCCCAGATCGCCGTCGGACAACCAGCTGTCGTGACGTTCGACGCGTTGCCGGACCGTCGGTTCAGGGGCGAGGTCGGCGCTATCTCACCTTCGGGAACGACGATGCAGGGCGTCGTCAGCTATCTCGTCTCCATCACCATGATCGACGCGCAGGACGTTCGCCCCGGCATGACGGCGACGGCCGCCATCACGACGGCCAAAAAGGATGACGCGCTCATGGTGCCGAACCGCGCCCTCACGAAGAGTGGACAGACTCGAACCGTCAAGCTCGTCACACCGAGCGGCCCGCAGAGCCAGACCGTGACCGTCGGAATTGCAAACGACCAGTATTCCGAGGTTCTGTCCGGCCTGCGGGAGGGCGACGAGGTCGTGCTGCCGGCGACCGCGGCTCGGGCCGCAGTTCCCGGAGCCGGCGTCGGCGCGCCCGGTGGCGCACGCGCGCCAGGAGGTGGCTTCTAATGCGCACGCTTGAGACCGGGACCGAGAGAAAGCCAGATCGGGGTGAGGAGCGCCCGCCTGAGACCCGTCCCTTGCCCGCCGACCAAGCGCGAGGCGCGAATGAGACACCGGTGATCCGGATTCGCGGCCTGTCGAAGGAATATCGACTCGGCGAGAACGTCGTGCGCGCGCTCCGCGGCGTGGACCTGGACGTCCATCGCGGGGAATTCCTCGCCATCATGGGACCGTCCGGCTCGGGGAAGTCGACTCTCATGCACATCATTGGCTGCCTGGACCAGCCAACGGGCGGGTCATACCAGCTGGACGGGATCGAGACGAGCACCCTCTCCGACGACGAGCTGGCGGCCATTCGGAACCGGAAGATTGGCTTCGTCTTTCAAACATTCAATCTCCTGCCGCGGATCCCCGCCACCGAGCAGGTGGAGCTTCCCCTGATCTACGCCGGCGTGCACGATCGGAAGCAGCGGGCCGCTGCCGCGCTTTTGGAGGTGGGACTGGGCGATCGCATGCACCACCGCCCGGCCGAGCTGTCCGGTGGCCAGCAGCAGCGCGTCGCCATCGCCCGCGCGCTCATCAACAACCCCGCGATCCTGCTCGCCGACGAGCCGACCGGGAACCTCGACACCCGATCGAGCGAGGAGATCATGGAGCTGCTCCAGCGTCTCAATCGGGATCGCGGCATCACCATCATCGCCGTGACCCACGAGCCGGACATCGCCCAGCACACCAGACGTATTGTGCGGATTCGAGACGGTCGAATCGATAGCGACGAGGTCGTGCCGAATCCCGTCCAGGCGGACGAGGTGCTCCGGCGCCTTCCGAGTCGCGAAGCCGCGTGAGGAATCGAAGAGGGTATCGATGAGCCTATTCGAAAGCTTTCGCGTGGCGGTACGCGCGCTGGCCGCGAACAAGCTTCGCGGATCGCTGACGATGCTGGGCGTAATCATCGGGGTGGCAGCCGTGATAGCGCTGATGTCTCTCGGCAAGGGAGCGCAGGCCTCGATCACCGCGCAGGTCCAATCCCTGGGCACCAATCTCCTCTTCGTGAGCCCCGGCCAGGCCCGCCAACAGACAAACGTCGCGGGCGGATTTGGCGGGGCGCAGACTCTGACCTACGAGGACGCGCAGGCCATCGGGGAGCAGTTGCCAGAGCTCGTGAGCGGCGTCGCGCCCGAGCGCGACGTGCCTGCGCAATTCATCGCCCACGGCGAGAACTGGCGGTCCCGCGTCGCTGGTGTCACGCCGGACTACGAGTTGGTGCGCAACTTCCACGTTGCCTCCGGGGAATTCATCAACGACACGCAGGTCGCCGCGCGGTCGAGCGTGATCGTCCTCGGCGCCACCGTAGCGCAAAACCTCTTCGGCGATTCCGATCCCATCGGCGAGATGGTGCGTATCAGCGCCTTCGGCGAATCCGGGACGAACGCCCGCGTGATCGGAGTCATGGAGACCAAGGGCGGGGGTGGCTTTCAGAATCTGGACGACCAGGCATTCATGCCCATCACGACCGTGATGACTCGCCTGAGCCCGTCCCGCTCCATGCAGGCGGGCAACCTCGTGGGAACGATCACCGTGCAGGTCGCCAGCGAGGGGCAGATCGACCAGGCCATTCAGTCCATCGGCGAGCTGCTTCGGCAGCGCCACCGCGTGGCGACCGATGACTTCGTCATCAGCTCGCAGCGCGATTTTCTTGCGACGATCAACCAGGTGACCGGCCTCTTCACGGCGTTTCTTGGCGCGGTCGCCGGGATCTCGCTAGCGGTCGGTGGCATCGGAATCATGAACATCATGCTGGTATCGGTGACCGAGCGGACCCACGAGATCGGGATACGCAAGGCCGTCGGCGCCCGCCGCCGAGACATTCTGGCCCAGTTCATCATCGAAGCGGTTGTCGTGAGCGTGGCCGGGGGCGCGGTTGGCGTGCTGCTGGGAATCGGCATATCGCGCGCGGTCGGGAAGGTGAGCATCGGCACGCAGGCGATCCCGAGCGTGATCGCGCCGGAGTCAGTGGTGCTCGCGGTCGGCGTGTCGGCGGCGGTCGGGTTGTTCTTTGGGATCTACCCCGCGCTGCGCGCGGCGCGGCTCAACCCGATCGATGCCCTACGGTACGAGTAGACGGTCCGAAGGCCGCGGCGGCGCGGGAACAGGGCAATCGCTCAGCCGAGGACGGAAGCCGAAGCCGCGAGAGCGGGCTCGAACTTGGGCATCCGGTATCCGGCGCCCGGCTTTGTCTCGATATAGCGGGCGTCGTCGGCGCTCTCCCCGAGCTTGGCGCGGAGGCGCGCGATGTTCACGCGCAGAATGTGGACCTCGTCCTCGTAACCCTTTCCCCAGATGCGCGTGAGCAAATCTTCCTGGAGAACAATCTGACCGACGTGCTGGGCGAGCTGGGCGAGAAGCCGGTACTCGGTGACGGTGAGGGGAATAGAGCGCCCGTCGATGCGCACGGATCGGGTCCCGTAGTCGATCTCGAGCCCGCCATTAGCGAACGCCATCGGGGCGACGTCCGCCTGCACCTGGCGGGCTCGACGAAGCACGGCCGAAACGCGTGCAAGCAGCTCGCGCGGGGCAAAGGGCTTCGTCACATAATCGTCGGCACCGGCCTCAAGTCCCGTTACGATGTCCTGCTCATCGTCAATGCCCGTGAGGATGATGACGGGCGTCCAGCTGAACTCCCGCAGGCGGGTCAGGACAGACCATCCGTTCATGCCTGGCATGCGCAGGTCGAGGATGAGCAGATCGGGCCGGTGGGCGCGCATGAGGTCGAGCGCGCCAGCACCCGAGCTGGCGGTCACGACGCGGTAGCCACCGCTCTCCAGGTTCCGCTGGAGGAGCCGAAGAATTCGTGGGTCGTCGTCGACGACGCCAATCAGTGCGCTCGGCGTTCTCTCATTCGGCCCCATTTGCGTCCCCCATTTCACGCCCAAACCGTGCGCGCCGCGTTGCCCGCGTCTCCGCGTGAGGGCGCAGCCGCACGCGGAGAAATCACCTCACACGACTTTTGGCCGCGGGCGCTCGTTCCGTCAAGGGTGTAGCCATCACAGTTGCATTTCGCTTTCGGGATCGCCCGCGTTACTCCAGCGCGCTCGCGATCATCCAGCCGTCCAGGCCGTCGCCGGTGCGGACGTGCTGCCACAATCCATCGTCCCCTGGGGTCGGGTCACCCAGGATCTCGACCTCTGTCGATGGCGGCAGCGTGACGATCAATGCGGCCTTCGGGCTTGGCGCCCGGCGGAGATTCACGCCGATCGGGGCGGTCTTGGCACGCACCTCGACCTGCGCCGTCGGCGTCGCGAACGGCGCCGCTGGACTTGCCGCTGCGCGAATCGTTTCCACTGGTGTGGCTGAGTACGTGGGCTCGGACAAACCGATTGAGAAAAGCGGCACGCTCAAGCACCCCAGCCCGATCACCGCGAATACCAGCAGCGCGGCGGTCTGAAGATCGCCCAAACGGTCAAACCAGTTCCACGCGCGTTGGAACGGCAACGGCCACGTCCCTTGTTGCGGAGTGGCCCGAAGCACGCGCGCCGCCCGCTGCCGCGGCCATGTCCGTGAGCGTGTCCCGCTGGGCTTGTGTGGAGGGGATGCGGTCGTGGCGTGCGCCTTTTGTGCTCGGATGTCGGTGGAAGGCCGTCACCGGCCGTCGGAAGTGTACGCCACGCGTGGTTTCCGTGTCGCCGAGTCCGCGGTGGGATCGGTACGGTGAGCCAAATCCCGGGTCTGCAATTAGGCTGCGGCTTCAGGCGCCTCGTCTTCCTTGAACCGGTCCAGCTCATCCTTCGCAACACGGAGGATGGCAGGCTCGCCGGCAGTCGCGGAATCGAGGCAGTCGGCCGACAGCCAGTAATCCCTCTGGAGCAGCCCTGTCTGCACCTTGAAGCTGCGTCCGCGGATCTCCTTCACGGTCCCGATCTTCTGTCCGTCGTCCGTGTAGATCGGCACGCCCACGGTGAGTCGCAGGAAGGGATCGACTGGTTGGTACGCGCTCATGGTCTCCTCCATAGTCCTCCAGCCTGTCGCCGCGGGGCTCGACGTGGCGAGCGCCATGCTTCGCCCCAGGCTTGGATCATGGCGCGCGGCGGCTACCGACATGGTCATGGGCGGTTACAGAGGGGTAAACGCATTCCAGTGGCCGGTGATGGCCCGGCTCGCTGGCGTTCAGTTCAGTTCGAAGAGCGTGTCCATCGTCGGGACGTTCGCCGTATCGCAGGCGAACTGCGTGCATGGGACACCAAACGCCTTCTCGATGGTTGCCACCAGGGAGTAGTGATTGTAAGGGGTCGGATCCTGAATCGGCGCGGTCTGACGGTTGGTGATCACGATGGTGAGGATCTGGCCGCCACCCGGGACGGCGTCGCAGCAGCCCAAGTTGGAGTCGCCTTCGTCGAACGTGATGGCGATCGCGTTTCGGCCAGTGGCCCAGGCTTGAGACCCCGTGATGGCCTCGACAATCGTTTTGAGGTAATCGTCTGCGACTGCGACGTTCGTCTGGAGGTCCGGGCACATGCCGAGCCCGTGCATGTCATGGCACTGGTCGGGAACGATGAAGCTGTAATTCGGGAGGGTCCCTTGAGCGAGATCGTCCACGAGCACGGTGTCTGGGACTATCTTCTGCAGCTCCGCTGCGTTCCCCGAGATCTGCGAGAAGTTCATGAAGCCGTTGTGCTTGGAAGCGTAGAGGCAACGCGACGAGTCGGGCCAGCACGGTCCGGTAAACCCCGGGCTCGGCAGGCTCTGGAAGTAGCCCTTCCACGTGAGGCCGGCCGCCTCCAGTCGACTGACGAGCGACGGGTTGTTGAACTGGTGTGTGGAGTACGAGTGATCGTCGGTAATGCCATGGGCATCCGCATCGGTGAGCGCAACGTAGTTGCCCTCGCTAGGATGGATGACGCCGAAATAGTTGGTGGCGGTCCCGTACCGCCGCCCCAACTGGTTGAACGTCGGCGCGTTGGCATTGCCGATGACGCTGCTAGCCTCCTCGTTTTCCTCCACGATCACGAAGATATGGTCGTACTGCGGACGTTCGCTGCGTTGCCCTGATCCTCCATTGGTCGCCCGAGACATCGCGCCGACCACGACAGCCGCGATAAGTGGAAGGATGGCGAACGCAAGCGCGAAGCGCATGCGGACAGCCCGAGTCGACGAACGCACGCCACCAGCTACTTTCGATATCGGTAGCCGACCCCGCGCACCGTCTCGATACGCGTCGGGTTCGACGGGTCCGCCTCGATCTTGCTGCGCAGACTCCGGATGTGGACGGTGACGGTGCGCGTGTCTGGGTCGGTGTACCCCCAGACGGTTTCCAAGAGTCGGGCGGCCGAGAGGACCTTGCCACGATTGCGAACGAGGGCGATCAAGAGGTCGAACTCCTTGGGCGTGAGGGGGATCAGCTCGTCGTCCCGGGTTACCCGGTGGGCGCGGACGTCGATGTGCAGGTTGCCCGCGTCCAGCACGTCGGGAGTCGATAGGTCACCCCCGCTCGAGGTCACCTCCTCGCGGACCAGCTCGTACCGCCGAAGCTGCGCGCGGATCCGCGCCACGAGCTCGCGCACGCTGAAGGGCTTGGTGAGGTAATCGTCGGCGCCCACCTCCAGGCCGATGACGCGATCCACTTCCTCAGCCCGTGCGGTCAGCATGATGATCGGCACTGAGCTGACGCGCCGAATTCGTCGACACACCTCGAGTCCGTCGACACCGGGGAGCATGAGGTCCAGGACGATGAGGTTGGGCTGGCTCTGCCGAACGATCTCCAGGCCAACCGCCCCGTCGGCCGCGGTCACCACCTCGTAGCCCTCCTTTCGGAGTGCATAGGCGATGGTTTGGACGAGGCTCGGCTCGTCGTCGACGACGAGGATCTGCATCAAGGATGCCTAACGCTGCGCGTTCGCGTCCTCCATGTGTCCGGTGACCAGGAAAATGACGCGCTCCGCGATGTTGGTCGCGCGGTCGGCGATGCGTTCGAGGTTGTGCGCGGCCCAGAGGAGCCACGTCGCGCGGTCGATCGTGCGCGGGTCGTTCAACATATAGGTCAGCAGCTCGCGATAGACCTGGTCGTAGAGGGAGTCGATCTCATCGTCCTGCGCCATTACCCGGCGGGCACCCTCGACGTCGCGCGCGACAAAGGCGTCCAGCGAGCGCCGGAGCATGCCGGTCGCGATCTCGGCCATGCGCGGCAGATCTACCAGGGGCTTCAAGAGCGGCTGGTCCGCGTGCATGAGGACGATCTTGGCGATACCTTCGGCATGATCACCCATCCGCTCCATGTCCACGATCATGCTGAGCGCGGCGATGATGACCCGGAGATCGGACGCCATGGGTTGCTGCGTCGCGATGATCTGGATCGCCAGCTCCTCGATCGTGTAGCGGAGGCGGTCGATCTCGGCGTCTTGATCGATCACGCGCCGCGCGAGATTGTGATCCAGGTTTCGCAGGGCGATCATGGCGCGCTCGATCTGCTTCTCGACCATGCTGCCCGCGGCGAGCAGCTCGTCTTCGAGGAGCTTGATCTCGCGATCAAACGTGCTTCGTGTCCGCATGTGCGCCTCCGTGGCCGCCCTGTCCCTATCCGAACCGGCCCGTGATGTAGTCCTCGGTCCGATGGTCCTGCGGGTTCGTGAAGATCAGAGACGTTGGGCCGACCTCGATGAGCCTGCCGATTCGCTCCTCCCCTGCCAGCATGAACGCGGTGCGATCGGACACGCGCGCGGCCTGCTGCATGTTGTGCGTGACGATCACAATGGTGATCTCTTCCTGAAGCGAGCGAATCAGCTCTTCGATGCGCAGGGTCGCAATCGGATCGAGCGCCGAGCACGGCTCGTCCATCAGGAGGACCCGCGGCTCGACCGCCAGCGCCCGCGCGATGCACAGGCGCTGTTGCTGCCCCCCGGAGAGGCCGATTGCCGACCGCTTCAGCGAATCCTTCACCTCGTCCCACAGGGCCGCCCGACGCAGACTTCGCTCGGCGATCTCTTGAAGACTACCACGCCGTGTCCCCCCGACGAGCCGAACGCCGGAGACCACGTTGTCGAAGATCGACATCGTGGGGAACGGGTTGGGCCGCTGAAAGACCATGCCGACAGCGCGGCGCAGCGCGGTCGGGTCGACGGACGGATCATAGATGTCCCGGCCCTCGAACTCGACCTCTCCCTCGACCCGCGCCTGGGGCGCAACTTCGTGCATGCGATTGAGGCACCGAATGAGGGTGGTCTTCCCACATCCCGACGGGCCGATGATCGCAGTCACCTGCCGCTCGAAGATCCCGAGCGAAATGTCGTCGAGCGCCTGCTTCTTGCCGTACCAGGCCGAGAGATGGCGGATGTCGATGCTGATGGCGTCCTCTGCGCGCGAGCCGGCGCGGGGAGTCGGGGGCGCGACGGTCGGCGCGGACCACGGGCGGACAGCAGGCTGGGTCATGATCAGCTCCCTCGATAGCTCCGGTACGTGAGCCGCACGGCGACGTTGAGGACAAGGATGACGAGCAGCAACAGGAGCGACGCCGCCCATGCCTGCCGCTGGAGGTAGGCGTATGGCCAGATCGCGTACTGAAAGATCGTGAGGGTCATGGCCGCCGTCGGCCGCGTGGGGTCGACGTTCCAGAAGTTGTTTCCCAGCGTCGTGAAGATCAGCGGCGCCGTCTCGCCGGCCATGCGCGCCAGCGCCAGCATAGCCCCGGTGATGACACCGGCCGACGCGGTGGGGAGCACGACGCTGGAGATCGTCCGCCACCGTCTGATGCCAAGGGCCAGCGATGCTTCGCGCAGCTCCAGGGGAACGAGATGGAAGACCTCCTCGGTGGTCCGCGCCACGATGGGGATGGCGATGACGGCGAGGGAGAAGGACCCCGCCAGGGCAGAAAAGGCGCCGGTCCGCGTCACGATAAGGGCGAATCCGAAGATGCCGACCACGATGCTGGGGACCCCGGTCATCACGTCCGCCGTGAACCGCACCAGCGCGCCCGCGCGCGGCCCCGCGTACTCGGCGAGGTACACGCCCGCCCCAACGCCGAGCGGGATCCCGACGACGCATGCGATCCCGACGATGATGGCGCTGCCGATAATGGCGTGGGCGATGCCTCCGCCTTCGACTCCCAGCGGCGTGGGGAGGCTCGTGATGAGCGCCGGCGTGAGCGCGGAAACGCCGTTCACGACAACATGGATGAGGAGCACGCCCAGCACCCCAACGCCAATCGCCGCCGCAAGCCCGCACAGCGCGACCATGAGGTGGTCGACGACTCGGCGCCTCAGCGCGATCTCGTACACCCGCTAACTCCTTCCGCCCGGCACGCGGGAGAGCCGCCACACCAGGAGGCGCGCTATGACGTTCACGACGATCGTCGTGCAGAAGAGAACGAATCCCGCCGCGATGAGGGCGGAGACGTACAGGGGGTTGTCAGCCTCGCGGAACTGGGTCGCGATGAGGCTCGAGAGCGTCGTAGCGGGCGCAAAGAGCGAGCCGCTGATCTTGAACTGGTTCCCGATCACCATGCTGACCGCGAGCGTCTCGCCCAGCGCCCGCCCCAGCGCGAGGATGATCGCGCCGGCGATGCCCTGGCGCCCGAATGGCAGAACCACGCGGGTAATCGTCTCCCACCGCGTCGCCCCGAGCGCCAGCATGCCTTCTCGCTGCGAGCTTGGCACCGCCCGGAGCACATCGCGCGTCACCGCCGTCAGGATTGGGAGCACCATGATCGCCAGCACGAGAGACGCGGCGAGCAGGCCGATCCCGTACGCGGGGCCGGTGAACAGCGGGATGAAGCTGAGGCGCGGCCCGACGAACGCCTCGATCTGACGCACGATGGGCACCACGACGTACAGCCCCCACAGACCGATGATAACGCTGGGGATGGCGGCCAACATCTCGATGATGAAGGACACCGGCTCTGCGACCCACCTGGGGACCAGCTCCACGATGAAGATCGCTGCGCCGATCCCAACGGGCACGGCAATGACGAGCGACAGCATGGACGAGACGATGGTGCCGTAAATAGCCGGCAGCACCCCGAACTCGCCCACCACCGGGTTCCACGTGGAGGTGACGACGAACGTGGGGCCAAACGCCGAGAAGGCATCGATTCCACGCTCGAGCATCGTCGCGACGAGGAGCGCCGCAAGGACCACGATGAGGAGCCCCATGACGCTCGCCGCGCCGTGAAAGAGGGCGTCCTGGAGACCGACGGCGGGCGCAAGCGCCCGGGCAAGGGGTCCCGTGGCTCGCGCGCCTCGAGCGGCGGTGAGCCGCGTGTCGATCGGGTTTACGAGGCGAATCGCCGTTCCCTGCTGAGCGCGTACGGTGTTGTCATCATCCCGCTCAAAGGATACCCGGGCGATCCTAAAGGTGAATAAGCCGAAGATGAAGTTTCGATAAAGTCGGAGATAGGCGTCCATGGGCGCGACGAGCCTCGCATTCGACGTTCTCTCTGCGCTCACGGAAGCTTTCGCTCACATTGACCGAAACGTCACGTCGATCTGATCATCACTGCCTATACTGGCGGCGAGGACCTCGTCTGGGTCCACTTCGAGGAGTTTTTGGCTATGGGCACGCGTCACCCCACAGCTCGAATTCTGCTCGTCGGCGCCGTTGCCGCGGCACTCCTAGTCGCGTGCGGCGCGCCCTCGAGCGCACCGATCCCATCGCAAGCCGGCGGCTCGCCAGCGCCGGTACGCGGTACCGGCGCGCAGGGGGCAGCAGCGCCGGGGGACGCCGAAAGCAGCACGAGCTCCGGGCAGTCGCTGACCATGTGCCCGCCGGCCGGATCGGCGACGAGCCTGACCGGAGCCGGCGCGACGTTTCCAGCGCCCCTGTATACCCGCTGGTTCGCCGAGTACCACCAACGATGCGGGGTGCAGATCAACTACCAGGCCATCGGATCAGGTGGCGGGATCAGCCAGCACACGAACCACACCGTCGACTTCGGCGCTTCCGACGGCCTTCTGACGCCAGCGCAGCTCGACGCGGCGCCGGGCACGATCATGATCCCGATGACCGCCGGCGCCGAGGCCATCATCGTGAATCTGCAGGGCTTCCAGCGTGGCCAGCTCCGGCTCACTCCTGACGCGCTCGCCGGGATCTACCTCGGCGAGGTGACCAAGTGGAACGATGCGCGAATCGCGAGCGCGAACCCCGGGCTTTCGCTCCCGAGCCAGGACATCATCGTCGTCCATCGATCGGACGGATCGGGCACGACCTTCATCTTCACCGACTATCTTTCGAAGGTCAGCACGGCGTGGTCCCAGCGAGTCGGCTCCGGGACGTCGGTCAATTGGCCCACGGGCCTGGGCGGCGAGCAAAACGCCGGGGTTGCCGGCCAGGTCGCCCAGCTTCCCGGCTCCATTGGATACGTCGAGCTGGCGTACGCGGTGCAGAACAATCTCGTGTGGGCAAGCCTGCAAAACGCCGCCGGGGAGTGGGTGGAGCCGACCCTGGACGGGACGACGGTCGCGATGCAGGGCGTGTCGCTGCCGGACACGATGCAAGTCATGCTCACGAATTCCACCCATCCGGCGGCGTATCCCATCGCGGGCTTTACCTGGATCCTGGTGTACGCGGACCAGACCAACGCCGCGAAGGCCCGAACCCTCGCCTACTTCCTCTCATGGGCGCTTACCCAGGGCCAGACGTTCAGCGCAGACCTCTTCTACGCGCCGCTCTCGCCCAACGCGGTGGAAAAGGCTGAGGCGCTCATCCATAAGATCACGGCCAACGGGCAGCCGGTCCTGCCATAGGGCTCGGACCCCCGCCCACCGCCGCGGCAGGGGAGAGAGGAACCGCGATCAGCAGCCGCCGTCGCTCACCGGAAAACAGATGGTGAACGTGGCGCCCCGCCCCTCGCCGGGAGATGCGGCAGAGATCGTGCCGCCGAGCGCCTGGACCACGTGCTTGGCGATGGCGAGGCCGAGCCCGGTGCCGCCGCCGGACCGAGATGGCTCGCCCTTGTAGAAGCGCTCAAACAGGCGCGGGAGCGCCTCGGGCTTGATGCCGACGCCTGTATCGGCGACGACAATCGCGACTCGTCCATCCTGCGCCCTCGTCGATACGCGCACCGAGCCACCGGCCGGCGTGAACTTGATCGCGTTGTGGACGAGATTGACGACCACTTGCTCCATGTGCGCCGCGTCGCCGAGAACGGTCGGGAGATCGGCAGATGCATCGATGGAGAGGTCGACGCCCCGCCGGCTCGCCAGCGGCCGCAATCGCTCAGCAGCCGCGGAGGCGACGTCGCTCAGCAGAATGGGCTCCCGGCGAAGCAGCACCTGCCCCGACTCGATGCGGGCCAGATCGAGTAGCTCCGCCACGAGCTGGGCGAGGCGGTCGACCTCCACGTCGATCCGACGCAGAAATTCGTGCACCACGGACCGGTCCTCGATCGCTCCATCCTGAAGGATCTCGACCAGCGCCTTTAAGGAGGCGACCGGCGTGCGCAGCTCGTGGGAGATGTTCGCGACGAACTCCCGGCGTACGACCTCAGCGCGGCGCACGTCCGTCACATCGTGCAGGATGAGGAGCACGCGCGGATCGGTGGGCCCGCGGGCCGGTATGGCGACGGCGCTCGCCTGGACGAATCGCCCATGGCTTGGATGCGAGAGATCGATCACGGTCGTCCGCTCGCCTTGATCTCCATCGGCCATCGCGTCCTGCACGAGCTGCGCCAGCTCGTGGTCGCGCAGCGCGGAGATCACGGATTGGCGCACGACGGCCGCAGGATCGACGGCGAGGAGTCGACCAGCCGCCGCGTTGAGGATCTGTACGCACCCCTGGCCGTCCACCATGACGACCCCATCACCCATGTGCTCCAGCACCGCGGCCAACCGGCCGCGGTCGGCATCAGCGGCCTGAATCTGTGCGTTCAAGTGCCGCGTCACGTCGCCGAGCGTTCGCGCCAGGAGGCCGACCTCGTCGTCGCCCGCGACGCGGCTCATCTCGGCCGGTCCGCCAGCCGCGAGTCGGTGGGCAGCCCGCGTAAGCGCGCGGATGCGCGACGTTGTAACGCCGGCCAGGAGGATCGCAAGCGCCACGGCGAGTAGCGCCGCGACGGCGAAGGAGCCAGCTAGCGCGATGAGAGTTCGACGCTGCGCATTCTCGACGACCGACATGGGAACGGCAACCCGCGCCACGCCAACCGGCGCGCCGCCCGACGGCGCGATTGGCACCGCTGCGTACAGGAGGCTCTCCTCCATGGTGGCGCTGAGCCGCAGACTGAGGCCGACCCCTGTTCGAAGCGCCGCCACCACTTCTGGGCGGCTGCCGTGGTTCTCCATCGTGGCCGGATCGTTTTCGGAGTCGCCGAGAACTGTCCCGTCGATGGCGATGATGGTGATTCTGGACCCGATTTGGCCGCCGATCCGCTTGGCCAGGGGGTCGAGGCCCGATGGCCCGTGCGTCTCGATCTCGTTGAGGGCGAGGTCGGAGACGAGCGCGGCCTGCTGGCGAAGCTGGTCTTGCAGCGCGGCAAGCTGGTGGGCGCGCAGAAACCAGACGAGATACACGCCGAGGGCAAGAAGGATGAGCGCAATGAGCCCGATGTAGCCCGCCGCGATACGCGTCTGGAGTCGGGCGAACATTGACGGGATCTATGTACGTCGGCGACTGAATGAGCCGTACATGGCCTGTCCCCGGGAGGAGTGTACAGCGACGGAACGAAGTTCATCCCCCGAAAGCATGCCGAGCCCGACCGCCGCCCCGCCCTCCTCGCTCATGGGTGGCCTTCAAACAGTGCTCGATTCACGAGCATGTGCGTCCCAACGCTCGCCGCATATCCAAGGGCGATCACGTAACTCCATCGCAGGTGCGCGCCGAAGGTGTAATTCGCGCGCGCCATTCCCATGAGCGCGACGCCGGCCGCGCTCCCGACAGACAACAAGGATCCTCCCACTCCCGCGGTGAGGGTGACGAGCAACCATTCCCCTTGCGACATCGTCAAGCCCATCGAGAGCACGGCGAACACGACGGGCACGTTGTCGATGACGGCCGACAAGAGGCCAACCAGGACGTTCGCCATAGTGGAGCCAAGGCCGCCGTAGAGTAGAGACGACACCTTGGCGAGATACCCCAGCGCGTTCAAGCCACCGACCGCGAGAACAACTCCGTAGAAGAACAGCAGCGTGTCCCACTCGATCTTCTCCATGAGCTCGAACGTTCGCAACGGCTTCGGGCTCGGCGCCCGCCTGATGGCCGCACGAGGTTCGATGTCGCGCTCGCCGTCGACCTCCGAGTCACTTGCATCGGCAAAGACCTCCTCCAGCGCGTCGATCTGCAGCGGGGCGGTGCCGCGGTTGAGCGAGTAGCTGTAGAGCTTGAGCAGGCCCAGACCGAACATCATGCCGATTGCCGATGGGAGATGCAGGAAGCTGTGAAGCGACACCGTCAAAGCGATCGTCACGAAGAACAGGAGCGTCACGGTCAGAGCCCCTGCCTCAAGCACCGCGCTTTCGGTGACCGGCTGGGGCTTGCCATCGTCCACGTGCAGGGACATGATCGCGGCCGGCACGAGCCAGTTGACGAGCGCGGGAACGGCTAGCGGAAAGAAGCCGGTGAACGAAACCGTGCCGCTCTGCCACACCATGAGGGTGGTGACGTCACCAAATGGGCTGAAAACGCCGCCCGCGTTGGCGGCCACCACGATATTGATGCAGGCGAGACTGATGAATCTTGGCCGACCCTGACCCACGGACACCGCGATTGAACCGAGGACCAGCGCGGTGGTGAGGTTGTCCGCGACCGGAGACATGAGAAATGCCAGCAGACCGGTGACCCAAAACAACGCTCGCATTGACAAGTCGCGACTTATCAACCACGCGCGAACCGCGTCGAACACGCCACGTTCGCTCACCGTGTTGACGTACGTCAGCGCCACCAAAACAAACAGAAAGAGCTGGGCGTAGTCCAGCACATTGTGCAGCGCGGCATCAGATGCTTGGCCGGAGATTCCGTGCTGAGCGTAGGCAATGCCGGTCAGGACCCAGATCGCACCCGCGCCCACCAACACGGGAACCGACTTATGGAGGCCGAGCCGCTTTTCCCCCACCACGGCGGCGTAGGCAAGTAGGAAGATCGCGACCGAGGCGACCCCCGCCCAGTGCCCCGTCAGCTCGGGCTGCACGGCCCCCCTCCATGGCGCGAGATAGCCCTCGCGGTCGCGGCGCAGCTACCGATTCACGGTTTCCAGCAGGATTGGAGCGCCCTCCGCGACCTCCGCCGCCCGTTCCGGATTCTCGACCTTCGGTCGGAAGAACGACTGGGCGATCATGGTCGGGACGACGGCGCTTCCGATCACCACGGTCACGAGAATCGTGTATTGCGCCTGGGTGATGATGTGGTTGGTGAGGCCGAAGAGGGCCGAGATCGTGCCGAAGGTGAGGCCCGACGCCATGAGCAGCGACGTGTACGTGGCGTTCCCCGTCGGGAGGCGAAATGCTCGCGAGACGGGCCACACGCCGAGCAGCTTCGATCCCATCTTCAACCCGAACAGCGATGCGATGAGGCCGATGCCGGCGATGACGGCGGGGAGGGAGACGAACAGGCCCGCCTTCAGAAAGTAGAAGGGCGTGAGCAAGCCAAAGGCGATGGAACGGAGTCGGTGCACGAGCGTCTTATCGTTCACGAACACGCCCGCGACCACCAGGCCGACGAGGTAGGCGGGAAGCACGGCTTCGCTCTTGGCCGCCGAGGCCAGCGCGCCGAGCCCGAAGAGCGTGAGAAAGAGGAACTTCACCTCCGGCTCCGACACCCGCGCGCCGAGCCGTGCAGACACAAGACGCATGACGCGCGGAAGGATCAGCAGGACGAGCACCGTGACCACTGCAAAGAGGGCCATCCAGGCATTGAAGTTGGCGAAGATGACGCCGAGGGCGACGACTGTTCCGAGGTCGGTGACGAAGCAGGCGGCGAGGATCAGCTTGCCGATCTCCGTTTGGTTGAGGCCAGTCTCGACCATGACCGCGTAGACAACGGCCACCGACGTCGTCGAGAGGGCGACGCCGGCGATTTGCGCCGCCGACCGGTCCCAGCCGGCCACCAGCTCCGTGAACGCCCAGGCGGCCGCGAAGGGCGCCGCGAAGGAGATTGCGCCGATCACGATACTTGGCTTCCAGTGGCGCCGAAGGGATGCTGGGTCGATCTCGGCGCCAGCCAGAAACGTCAGCAGAACGGACCCAAAGCTGGCGATGAAGTCGATCCACGGCGTCGTGTGCAGGCCGAGAAAGTTTCCGCCCACCACGCCGACCAGGATTTCGACCAGCGCCACGGAAACACCGATGCGGATCGAAACCAGGCTCGCGACCAGGGCGAGCCCCATCCACAGCGCCGCGACCGACCACTGGCTGTCCACACTATCCTCCCCATATATCGGCAAGCCTGGCGCACAAAGAGACTCCTGGCGCGCCAGTGTTTGGTGCTACCAGGAGCCATCAGCCGGTTGGCGATTCGGATACGCGGGTATCCGGGCGGGATCCATCGCCCAGTTTCCTAAGTATACTGCCGTGCTCCGGTCGGCCGAGCTCCGGATACAATCGCGACGAGAGCGTGCGCCGGAGAACGATCGATGTTCCATGTTACCCCTGAGATCGACGAGGTTCTGCGCGAGCCCGAGTACCGGATCGAGGGACCGCTAAAGGTGAGCGGTCGCGCCCAATACACGGGGGATCTGCAGCTCCCGGGCACCCTGTGGGCAAAATTCGCGACGAGCGCATACCCGCACGCGCGGATCCTGCACGTCGAGACCGAGGCCGCGAAGAAGGTTCCGGGCGTCCACGCCGTCATTACCGGCCGCGACGTCGGCCCGCGGCGCTTCGGGCGCTTTCTCTACGACTGGCCGGTCCTGGCGTACGACCGCGTGCTGTACATCGGCGAGCGCATCGCCGCGGTCGCGGCGGAGACGCGTGAGGCGGCCGAGGAAGCCGTGCGTCTCATCCACGTCGAGTACGAGGAGCTGCCGGCGGTGTTCGATCCGGAGGAGGCCCTCCGGGACGGCGCTCCGATCCTCCACCCGAACCCGGAAGGCTACTACTACCTCGGCGGCGAGCGTCCCCCGCGGCCCCACCCCAACCTGCAGGGCTATCTCGAGGCGCACAAGGGCGAAGGAGAGATCGAGCGCGTCTTCGAGCGAGCGGATCGAATCTTCGAGGACGTCTACGTGGGTCCGCGGCAGCATCAAGGCTACATCGAGCCCCACGCCTGCGTCGTGTGGGTCGAGCGCGACGGAACTGTGCACGTTCGGTCCACCAATAAGGCTCCGTTCTCCCTTCGCCATCAGCTTTCCATCGCGACGGGGACCCCGGAAGAGCGGATCGTCGTCGACTCGATGTTCATCGGGGGCGACTTCGGCGGTAAGGGTCACACCATCGAGGAGTTTCCGTGTTTCTTTCTCGCACAGGCCACCGGACGTCCGATCAAGTCCGTGATGACGTACGCCGACGAGCTGACCAACACTAGCCCGCGGCACGACGCACGGATCTATCTCCGCACGGGCGTGACGCGCGACGGGCGGCTCCTCGCGCATCAGCAGCGCGCCTACTTCAACGGCGGGGCCTACGGCGGTGCCAAGCCGATGCCCGGCCCGAACATCGCCGCCGCGTTCGATCCGCTCGACACATACAGCGTGGCGCACACGGACCTCAAGACCTTCACCGTATACACCAACACGACGCCCTCCGGTCATATGCGCGCGCCCGGTGCGACGATCGCGGACTTGGCGGGCGAGGAGCACATCGACCACATCGCGCGGGAGATGGGGATCGATCCGCTCGAGTTTCGAGTGATGAACGTGATCCGCTCCGGGGACATCAGTACGGCGGGGCACCCGGTCCACCACTCGCGGGGCGAGGAGCTACTCGAGCTGCTGCGCAGGGAGACGGGCTGGGGGAAGGTCCCGCTGCCGCCGAATCGGGGACGCGGCGTCGTCATTCGCCACCACGGGATCGGCCAGGGGAAGACCGAGATCCTGCTGCGCCTCATTCCGGGCGGCAAGGTCGAAGCCCTCTACGGAACGCCAGACCAGGGCAGCGGCTCAGCCACCGTCGTCCGGCGCGTGGCGGCCGCGGTGCTCAACGTCGAGCCCGAGCGCGTCGTCGTCCGGTACGGCAACACCGCGGAAGCGCCGCCCGACGCCGGCGCCGGGTCGAGCCGCGTCACGCACATCGTGGGGCAGGCGACCATCGGGAGCGCTACGCTGCTGAAGAGCAAATTGGAGGAGCTGGCGGCCGAGGTGATGGGCTGGCCGGCCGGCCAGGTGCGGATCGAGGGTGGGCGTTTCGTCGCCGACGGGGGCGAGTCGGCGCCGTTCGAGTCGGTGGCAGAGCAAATTTTGCGCGGAGGCGCGGTTGAGGCGAAGGGTGAGTTCGACAGCGCCGTCAACCGCGAGGATCGGCCGGATGGCGTGAGCTTCTACGGGTACGTCATCGAGGTGGAGGTCGACCCGGCGACGGGCGCCGTGCAGCCGATCGAGGCGGTGCTGGCCATCGATCCGGGCACGGTGATCAATCCCATCGCATACCAGGGCCAGCTCGATGGCGGATTCGTCTACGGCTTTGGTAACGCCATGATGGAGGAGCTGTTGGTCGACGGCGGCAGGATCGTCGCGGGGAGCCTTGCGGACTACAAGCTCCCCACGCAGATGGACATTCCGCGCCTCCGCACCGTGCTGCTTCCGCCCGAGGCGGGCCCCGGGCCGTTCGGCGCGAAGTCCGTGGGCGAGACAAACAACAGCGCCGTCGCCGCGGCAATCGCCAACGCCGTGCGCGACGCCGTCGGCGTGCGCATTCGCGAGCTGCCCATCACGCCGGAGCGCGTGTATCGCGCCCTGGAGGATGCGCGGGGAAACAGCGCGTCGGCCCCCTCACCCGGCCGCGCCTGACGGCGCGCCCGGCCTCTCCCCCGGCGAGGGGCGAGGCGCATTCGTGAGCTCCCTCCCCCGTCGAAGCGGGGGAGGGTGGGGGTGGGGGCAGCTGAACGCTCACCCCTTCGTTCCGACGGCGCAGTGGAACGGGCGGGCCACCCAGACCGGGAAGCCGCGGGCCACGCTCGACGCGATCGATTTCGTCCACGCCTCCGCGGCCTCCGCGTCGAGGCGCGAGCGAATCTGCGCGTCGATCTGCTCCCACCAGCCGTCGCCCGGCCGCGTCCAGGCCCACGCGGGCCCTCCCTGGACATCTGTGAGGCCCACCTCGTACATCCGGCGATAGAGGCTCGCGTCGGCGCAGCCGCGCTCGTCCATGCCTCCCCCGCCCGAGCTCTCGATCCTCGTGCGCAGCGGTTCGGGCAGATCGGCGTTCGTCCAGGAGCCCCGGTCCACCGCGCGCACGACGACCGCGACGCGGCCGCCTGGCTTCGCGATGCGCGCCAGCTCCGCCATCATCCGATCGGCGTCGACTTCTTCCATCACGGTGCTGGTGAAGACCACGTCGAAGCGCGCGTCGGGGAAGGGGATGGCCTCCGCCGAGCCCTCACGGAGCGCGATGCGCTCGGCGAGGCCGTCCCGATGGACCAGCGCCTCCGCCTCGTGGAGCAGGTAGCGATTGACGTCCAGCCCAACGGTCCGGCCGAGCGCATAGCCACGGGCGATCCGACGGAGGAGCGCGCCCGAGCCGCACCCGACCTCGATGAGCGATTCGCCAGCGCGCGGCCCGGCGAGATCGAGAATGCCGAGCGCGACGCGGCCGTAGTCGCTGGCGCCGCGCGCCTCCAACATCTTGACCGGCGAAAGGTGCGCGCCACCCAGCACGACCGTGCAAAATCCCCCGTGCAGCCGGGCGAGTAGCGCGTCCCACTGGTGCGCGGCGAGACCCAGCGGGAGCAGGACCACGGGCGGGCCGCTCCCTCGGGCGGTGTAGGACAGCTCCGCGACATCCCCTTCCTCGTCCCTCGTGATGGCCCGCGGCGCGGGCGTGCCGCTCACCCGCTCCCAGAACGCGGCAATGGCCGCGAAGACCTCGTCCGCCCGATCGGCGATGGTGTCGCTCCACTGGTACTCGTCGTATCCCCGAAGCACGGTGACCTCGCCGACGTTTGCCGACGCGAGGCGCGGCGCCATGACCGCGCCGATGGATCCCCCATCGCCAGTGATCCAGTGGAGCCCGCGGCCGACCGTCGCGAGCGCCTCAGGTCGGGCGTTGGCCCCGACGAGGGTGAGGGAGGCGATGCGCTGCGGAGCCGAGTGGATCAGCCCCTGCAGATCCTGCGGCGCGCGGGCGCAGAAGTGCGCCGCCTGGACGCCGAGCCGGTCCAGGAGCAGCTCCAATCGATTGGCGAGAGGGATCCCGCGAGACACGTCTGCCATCTGCAGCGCTGGCCTCCAGGTGTTGTTTGCGCGTACGCCGTCGCTAGCTGACGCGATCGTCCCGCGCGCGGACCAGCAGGACGGGCTGCTCGAGCTGGCGGACGATGTAATCGGCGACGCTGCCGTGCCGCCAGCGGTCGAAGCCGCCGCGGCCGTGGGTTGCGAGGATCACCAGATCATGCCCCTTGGCCGCCCGCTCTGTCACGAATCGCGGGTCTCCGACGTCGATCGCCGTCCTCGTCTCCACGCCGCTACCCTTGAGACTCCCAGCCGCGCCGTCGAGATACGTCTGCGCGGCGCTCCGGTCGCGCGGGTCGGCGACCGCTCGAAACAACGTCACGGCTCGAAGCGGCGCCCCCGCCAGGCTGCGCGCGAGGGCGAGCGCCCCCTCCCCGAATCCCGAGCCATCGAGCATGACGAGGGCGTTCTCCAGTCTCGTCGACGCGGGTGTCGAGCGGCGGACGATGAGGACCGGCGCGGATCCCTCGCGGACCATTCGGTCCGTCACGCTCCCAAGGGCGAAGCGTGCGAGCCCGGAGCGGCCGTGCGTGGCCATGACGACCAAGTCTGGCGCTTCCGCGGCCTCGCGGTCCAGGAGCATCGCCGCGGCGGGCCCGCGCTCCAGAATGGCGCGCACGCGGGTCCCCCCGGCGCGAATCCGCGCCTCGGTCTCGGCCATATGGGCCGCGGCTTCTTTCTCGATCGCCTCGTCGGTCGCGCCGGGACGGGCGGGAAACCCGGGGTTGTCAATGACGCAAACCAGCACCAGCTCGGCGTCGTTCGCTCGGGCGATCTGCTCCGCTAGCGGCAGCGCCTTTTCGCTCTCTTCCGAGCCGTCCGATGGGGCGAGCACCTTCTGGATCATTCATTCCTCCCGGCATGGCCGGCCACTTGTGCGCCGGAGCGTCCGGGCACCCGCCGGCCACAGAGCCCCGCGACACTTGCCCCAGCGCTTCATGGATCACGATGTTCGGCAGTCTATGCAGTGCCCCCGACACCGTCAATCGCTCGATCAAGCGCTGGCATGATTCGCCAGCGAGACCTATGCTAGTGGGGACGAGTGTGATCCCTGGTGGCCATCGCAGCAGTTCCTTGATTGGAGTTGCCCGTCATGAAACCAAACGCTTTCGCCACTCCCGCGGTACTGTTGGTGCTCCTCCCGCTCCTCGCATGCACCGCCTCGGGTCCAGGTTCCGCCGGTCGGCAGCCCGCGGGCGGGGGCCAGGCGGAACAGTCTGAGCCGCAGCGAACTCTGGTGATTGCGCTGCGCGGCGAGCTTCCAAGCTTGGCGGCCAAACACCTTGTCGATTTCTCGGGGGCCCTGGATCCGCCGCTATTCCTCTTCAACGCCATGTTGGACTACGAGGACGAGAAGGGAGTCACGCAGCCAATGCTCGCGGAGGCCCTGCCCGCCCTCAACACCGAGACCTGGAAGGTGTTCCCGGATGGGCGCATGGAGACGAGCTATCATCTCAAGCCCAATCTGACGTGGCACGATGGAACGCCGCTCTCCGCGGACGACTTTGTCTTCGCTTGGCGCGTCTACGCATCGCCCCAGCTCGGCGCAGCCACGACGCCTCCGATCGGTCTGATGGAGGAGGTGCGCGCCCCTGACCCGCGGACCGTCGTCATTCGGTGGCGGGAGCCATACCCCGAGGCAGCGGCGCTCACGGACGGCACGACCGTGGGGTTTCAGGCATTGCCCGAGCACGTCCTTCAGGAGCCGTTCGCAAATCTCGACCCGGAAGCGTTCATTGCGATGCCGTTTTGGACCTCGGAATATGTCGGGCTCGGCCCATATCGCGTCGAATCGATCGAGCCCGGCTCATCCATCAGCGCAGGCGCGTTCGACGGTTACGTATTCGGACGACCCAAAATCGACCGTATCGAGCTTCGCATCATTCCGGACCCCCAGACCGCCGTCGCGAATCTCCTTTCCGGCGAAATCCACTTCATCAGTGACTTCATCCTATCGGTCACGGACGGTCAGACGCTCGAGCAGCAGCTCCCCGAGCGCGGCGGTGGCACAGTGCTCTACTCGCCCGTCTCGCTTCGCGCCGCCGTGGTTCAGCTGCGGCCGGATGTGGTGGAGACGCCTGCACTGCTGGACGTCCAAGTTCGGAGCGCCATCGCGTTCGGATTGGACGTGACCAGCGCTGTGGAAGTGCTCGCCGCCGGCAAGAGCCTACCGACACAGACGCTGACCTCGCCGCGTGAGGCGTACTATTCCGAGATCGAGAAGGTGATTCGCAAGCACGATTTCGACCCTCGCGCCGTGCAGCAGCTTATGGAACAAGCCGGCTACGCCAGGGGCGCCGACGGCTTCTTCGTCGGGCGCGATGGCGAGAACGTTCGCTTTAGCGTGGCGACCTCCGCAGGCACGAAGAACGAAAGCGAGGCGAGCAACTACGTGGACAGCCTTCGGAAATCCGGATTCGACGCCAGCCAGCGGGTCGTGCCCGCTGCGCAGATCCGCGATCCACAAACACGCGCGCTTCTGCCCGGTCTTCAGATCCGGGGCGGTGGCTACCAGCACGTGAATTACACCAGCGAGCAGATCCCCCGGCCCGAAAACCGCTGGCGCGGGAACAACCGGGGCGGTTGGAGTAGTCGGGCGTACGACGCCGCGTTCGATGCGTATAGCACCACATTGGACCGCGACGAGCGGATCAAACACGTCGCGGAGATGGACAAGATCATCAGCGAAGAGGTGCCAGTGATCCCGCTGATGTACAACGCGGAGACCAACGCGCTCGTTGGCGCGTTGGTCGGGCCGGTGGCTCGCCAGACGCCGAGCACCAGTGGCACGTTCCTGCACATTCACGAGTGGAAATGGCGCTCATAAAGCCCCCCATCGAGCCGAGCGGCGTCGAGGAATACAGTCTCGGGCGCGGATGAGTACGAGCATCCCAGGGACGAGATTCCTTTCAAGGGTGGTGAATCGTCATGGTGTTCGAGCCGAGCAAAACAATTCGCATTCTCATCGTCTACTACAGTCGATTCGGCGTCATCGAGCGCCTTGCGGAGTGCATCGCGGAGGGCGCGCGCGAGGAAGAGCGCGCGGAAATCGACCTCCTCAAGGTGCCGGACCGCCCGATTGAAGAGCCGGAGCCGGGCAGCGACGAGACGGAGATGGCGCGGCACCGGGCGGCCATCCTCAATC
>DASRDP010000156.1 GCA_035652535.1 Chloroflexota bacterium | reverse complement strand
TATACTCATGCAACATCCCCGGTGGGCGATCATCGCAGCATCTCCACCGTCAGCTCGAGCGCCGCCTGGATCGATGCCTGCCGAATCGACAGACGATCGCCCGGCCATACATGTCGGCGGACCCGCGTCTCCATGGGTGTCGCGACGCCGATGTAGACCAAGCCGACCGGCTTCGTGGGTGTGGCGCCGCTCGGCCCCGCGATACCCGTGATCCCGATGCCCACATCCGCCCTCATACGCGCGCGGACGCCGGTCGCCATCGCTCGTGCCGTCGCTTCGCTCACCGCGCCCTCGGTCTCGAGGACCGACTCGGGCACGCCCAGAAGAGCCACTTTCACCTCGTTGGCGTAGGACACGATCCCGCCCAGGAAGAATGATGAGACCCCTGGTCGCTCGGTGATGGCCGCCGCGAGGCCGCCCCCAGTGCAGCTCTCCGCCACCGCCACGCGCAACCCCTGTCGATCGCACACCGCGGCAAGCGCTTGCACGAGATCCGAAATCGACGCGCTCATTCCACCAACGTCGCGCTCAGGTCATAATCGGAGCTGCCGACGACGCGAACCCTGATCAACCGCCCGATCGGCTGCGCCCCTTCGACTACCACCACGCCGTCGACTTCCGGTGCGTCTCGGTACGAACGCGCCACGGTCTGCCGGTCCCCTCCGCGCGTGCGGGTTGACGCCTCCGTGAGAACCTCCAATTCCTTGCCCACGAACGCTTCGTTGATCTCGCGCGACAATCGACGCGCGAGCAACATCACCTCCCGCCGCCGCCGCTCCTTGCGCGAATCGGGAACCTGATCGGCGAGACCGAACGCCGGCGTGCCCTCCTCGCGCGAGTAGGCAAACACACCGACGCGATCGAACCGGAGTCGTTCGACAGCCCGGCTCAGGTGATCGAACTCCTCCTCCGTCTCCCCGGGAAACCCGACGATAAACGTCGTCCGCAGGGCGATGCCGGGCACGCGATCGCGGATCCGATCCACCAGGTCCTCGACTGCCCCGTGCGGCCGCCGCATCCGACGGAGCGTGGCGGGATGCGCGTGCTGCAGGGGGACGTCCAGGTAACGACAGACCTGCGGGATGCTCGCCATCGTCTGGAGCAGCTCGTCCGATACAAACTGCGGATATGCGTACATGATGCGGATCCACGATATCGCCGGGACCTCGTCCGCGAGCCGCCGAAGAAGCCGCGCCAGTCCGTTCGTTTCTCCGCGGTCGCGCCCGTAGGCGGTGGTGTCCTGACCGACCAGCACGATCTCGCGAACGTTGGCCCGTGCCAGCTCCGTCGCTTCACGGATGATCTGATCGGCGTCCTTGCTCCGCATCCGGCCCTTCATCGAGGGGATAGCGCAGAAAGCGCACCGAGCATCGCATCCATCGGAGATTTTGAGATAAGCGCTCGGGGCGTTTGGCGCCCGCCGCGGCATCACGAGGTCGGCTCTCGGCGCAACGCCGTCCCCAAGAAATACGGGGGGGAGCCTTGGATCGCCGTCGAGCCGCTCGATAGCGCTTCGGGCAAGCCGTGGCGCGCACCCGGACTTGCGGTCCTCGATTGCTTCCAGGATCTGGGGCATCTCCGGCCATCGGTGAACGCCCACCAGCGCATCCAGCTCAGGCACTTCCAGCGCGAGGTCCGCGGCGTATCGTTCGATTAGACACCCCGACGCGACCAGCTTCTGGCCGGGCCGCTTCTCGGCGGCAAGGCGGAGGATCGTGTCGATCGATTCCTGTCTCGAGGGTCCGATGAAGCCACACGTGTTGACGATGACCGCCTCCGCGTTGGAGGGGTCGGGCACCGGAACATATCCGTGGGAAGCCAGCGCCTGCTCGATGCCTTCTGAGTCCACGACGTTCTTGGTGCAGCCGAGCGTGACGATGGTGAACGTTCGTTGATCGCGGCGGTCGACTCCGTCGAGACCGGGTTGGGTCGGCGGCATCACAAGGTACCCCGGGACGGCGCCGGCGATGCGGAAGGAACAGTGCCCTCCCGGCCCCACGAGACCTCCATCGCCTGCTTATCAGCGCCGAGCTTCCCCTGGTGGTTGCCGTTGACGGTCACGTCGACGCCGCCGGCATTCCCCACGCGCATCCGAATGGATTGCTCCGCGGTGAACGTTCGCGTGTTCCCCCCGGCCACGGTCTCCGCAATGACCGGTCGACCGTCCGTCCAAACCTGAAGCCAGCTCTGCTCCACGACGTGCGCTTCGACGACGATGCCGCTCACCACGGTCGGCGTCGCGGCGGGGGTCGGTGTCGACGTCTCCGCTTCGGTCGCGAATGGCGTAATCCTCAGCGGCGCGCTTCGGACCGCTTGTGTTGGGACAAGATCGAAACTTGTCCCGCGCCCCGCGTCAACGGTCTGAGCGAAGGAGTTGTATTGCGAGTACAGATAGACGAACAGGCCGATGCACGCGGCTACGCCCATAATGGACGCGATCGCCTTCCACGACACGGCGGGCGAGCGGTCCAACGGCTGCAGCGCCGGGCGGATCGGATTCCGATCGCCAGGGCGCATTGGCACCGCGCGCTCGAGGAGATCGGCCGGATTCAGGCCCAAGAACCGCGCATATTCCCGGATGAGCGCGCGCGTATACACCGTTGGCGGAAGGGCCGCGTAGTCGTCTGTCTCGATGGCGTGGATGTACCGGGCCGCCACGTGGAGCGCCTCCCCCACGTCGGAGAGACTCAACCCGCGATCGAGTCGCGCCCGCCGCAACACGGCGCCGATTGGTGCCGAGCGAGAATCCAAGCTTACGTTCCCGTCCGATGGGCGCGAATCCACGCGCGCTGCGCCTCGTGAATTAGACGGCGGGTCTCGCTTACCGACGCCCAGCCGAGCAGCGTGGCTCGCGGCCGGAAGAGATCATCGATCATGCCGGTTAGCTCCGGTCGCTCGGCCGCTTCCATGACGGAGGCGTACGCGCTGGGCATGTCCGCGCGAATAGCGAGCACCTTGTGGTCCGCGTCCGCGCGCAGCAGCGCCCCGATTGGCCGCGCGGCGATGACGCTTCCGACGGCGGCTTCGCCCTCACCGACGACGGTGACGTCCAGCTCACGTCCGTCGCCTTCCGAGATCGTGCGCGGAATCCATCCATAGTGAATGGGCAGCGGCGCGTTGAAGATCTCGCCCGTGGGAACGAACGCGCCAGCCTCGTCATCGTAAACGGTCCGATTGACTGTGCCTTTCGGGTTCTCGATTACCACGTACACGACGATGGGGGGCGCGGGGCCCGCGGCGCTGTAATCCAGCAGGCTGGCCCCGTCAGTCAGCACCCGCTTGCCCTTTTGCCATTGGGCGATGGCCCGACGATGTCCCTCGAAAGCGATCTCGTCGGGCACCTCGCCCGGGGCGAACCACCGCGCATCGCACGCGTCGTCTCCGGCCACCGGAGTGCCGTTGTGTCGGGTGGCATTGAACACGGCCAAGTGCGAGGCGCCACGCGGGTCACCGGCGCCAAAGTACAGTCCTCGCACCCCGGTGATCTCGACGGTCAGCCCCGTCTCCTCGAGCGCCTCTCGAGCGGCCGTCTCCCCCGCGTCTTCCCCATACTCGACGAAGCCGGCCGGAAGCATCCACCACCCCTTGTACGGCTCATTGGCGCGCTGGACCAGGAGCAGCCGCCCATCCTCTTCGATGAAGACCGCGGCGCCGAGAGCAGGTTTGGCGTAGTAGGTCCATCCGCAGACTGGACAGCGCGGTCGTGCCCGACCGCCATCTTCGCGAAATTCCAGCTCCTGCCCACATCGACCGCAAAAGCGTGGCTCACCAGGGTCGGGGAGAGTGAGTCCGTGCACGGGCCTCCGGCCTCGCAAGTCAGGTTCCACGGACGCGCCAATCCGCGCGCCGCACGAACTTCTCGAAACCTGCGCGTCCACGTATCATAGCCCATTGGGCGCGTGCAGTTGTCCTCCGGATCATCGGAGCCAATGCCCATCGCCCCGATTGGTACCGTGGGTACGCCGTGAAAAATCAGACGCGCCGGAGCCCGCAATCCTTCATACGGACACCGCGCCGGTCATGAGCGCACTTCCCCCACCCGCCCGACGAGCCGGGGCGCTCGGTCGGGACAGCGCCTTCGACCTCCTGGTATCGGTCAATCGCCTGCGGGCGGCGGGTCGGGACGTCATCAGCTTCGGAATCGGCGAGCCGGACGTCGAGACGCCACCCACGATCGTCGACGCGGCGAAGCGTGCCCTGGACGATCGCCGCACACGGTATGCGCCGAGCGACGGCCTGCCGGAGCTGCGGGAGGCCATCGCGGCGCACGTCTCGGCGACGCGCGGCATCCCCGTCCAGCCGGGTCAGGTCGTCGTCGCTCCAGGGGCCAAGCCGTTCATCCTGTACACCATCGCGACCCTGGTGGACGCGGGCGAAGACGTGGTGTACCCGAACCCCGGCTTTCCGACGTACGAGTCAGTCATCCGCTGGATGGGCGCGCGGGCTGTGCCCATGCCGCTTGTCGAGGCGAATGAGTTCAGGATCGACCGAGATGCGCTCGAGGGGATCATCAGCGACCGCACCAAGCTCATCATCCTCAACAGCCCCAACAACCCAACCGGCGGCGTCTTGGCCCAAGAGGACCTCGAGCGGATTGCCGACCTGGCACAGCGCCACAACTGCTGGGTGCTCTCGGACGAGATTTACAGCCAGCTCGTCCTCGAAGGGACGGCGCCCTCCATCGCCAGCCTACCGGGCATGGCCGAGCGCACCATCATCATGGACGGGTTCTCCAAAAGCTACGCCATGACCGGCTGGCGCCTGGGCTTCAGCGTGATGAACCCCGCCCTCGCCGAGCTGATGACGCGCGTCGAGACCAACATCGAGAGCTGCACCTGTACGTTCACACAGATCGCCGGCGTCGAGGCGCTCCTGGGACCTCAGGACCACATTTCCGCGTACATCGGCGAGCTGCGCGAGCGCGCCGACGTCGTGGTCGCGCTCCTCAATGACATCGAGGGGGTTCGATGCGTTCGCCCGCGCGGCGCCTTCTATGCCTTCCCCAACGTGACGGGCGCCTGCGAGCGCCTGGGCCTCTGGCGCGCCGAGGCGCTGGCCGACCGCCTCCTGCACGAGGCTGGCGTCGCGGTGCTCCCGCGCTCGTGCTTTGGAAATCGCAACCCGCGTGAAACGGGTGAATTCGTCCGCTTGAGCTTCGCCACGAGCCTCGAGCTCATACACGAAGGGATCGGTCGCATGAAAACCTACATTGAATCTGGCGGGAAGGCGCTGTGACGCAGCTTGGCGCGCTCTTTCCGCAGGTGGAGATCGGGACTGATCCGATCGCCGTTCGGGACTTTGCTCAGGCAGCCGAGGATCTCGGCTATTCCCACGTCCTTGCCTACGACCACGTGTTAGGAGCCAACGTCGATCGACCAGACCGCCGCGGCGGTCGCTGGCCGTACACCCATCGAGACACCTTTTACGAGCCCCTCGCACTGTTCGCCTTCCTGGCCGGGGTCACCCGTCGGATCGGGCTCGTGACCGGCATCGTCATCCTGCCCCAGCGACAAACCGTTTTGGTTGCCAAGCAAGCGGCGACGGTCGACGTCCTCTCTGGGGGCCGCCTCCGATTGGGCGTCGGCCTCGGCTGGAACGCCGTCGAATACGAGGCGCTCGGTGAGAACTTCAAGAACCGAGGACAGCGCATCGAAGAGCAGATCGCGGTCCTTCGCGCCCTTTGGACCCGGGAGCTCGTGGACTTTGAAGGCCGGTGGCACCGTATCCCCGACGCAGGGATCAACCCGCTGCCCGTCCAGCGCCCCATCCCGATCTGGATGGGCGGGTGGGCTGAGCCCGTCCTTCGTCGCGTGGCCGCGATCGCAGATGGATGGATTGTGAGCGGGCGGCCAACGGCCGAGATCGTGGAAAGCGTGCACCGCCTGCGCGGGTACGTACGCGAGAACAACCGCGACCCGGCCGCTGTCGGCCTCCAGGGCGGAGTGACCATGCGCGGGACCACGCCCGACGAGCGTCAGCGCGATTTCGCGACGTGGCAGGCGCTCGATGCGACCTACGTCACGGTGAACACGGTGGGCGCAGGGCTCGCCACCGTCGCAGACCACATCGCCGCGCTGCGCGACATGAAAGCGCTCCTCGCGTAGCGGGCGCCCCCCCACCCGCCAGACGACTGCTCGCCGACTACGTGGCGGCCAGATTTCGCAGCACCATATTCAGCACGCCGCCGTGGCGCAGATACTCCACGTCCACTGGGCTGTCGACGCGCGCGATGGCCCGAAACGTCACCGTTGAGCCGTCCTTGCGCGTCGCGCGAATCGACAACTCCTGACGTGGCTTGAGATCGTCAGAGAGGCCGGAGATCTCGAACGTCTCCGTCCCGTCGAGTCCGAGGCTGCTGGCGGTCTCACCCGGCATGTACTGGAGCGGTAGTATGCCCATGCCGACCAGGTTGCTTCGATGGATCCGCTCGTAGCTCTCGGCGATCGCGGCCTTGACTCCGAGCAAGAGCGGGCCCTTGGCTGCCCAATCGCGCGAGCTTCCAGACCCATACTCCTTCCCCGCCAGGACGATCAGAGGCGTCCGATCTGCGATGTAGCGCCGTGACGCGTCGAACACGCGCATGATCTCCCCGGTCGGATGGTGGATCGTCCAGTCCCCCTCGCGGTCTGGCGTGAGCATGTTGCGAAGCCGTACGTTTCCGAACGTCCCGCGCATCATCACCTCGTGGTTGCCACGGCGCGCTCCGTAGCTGTTGAAGTCGCGCGGTGCGACGCCGTGGTCGATGAGATAGCGACCGGCGGGGCAGTCGGGCTCGATGGAGCCGGCGGGTGAGATGTGGTCTGTCGTGATGGAGTCGCCGAGCACGAGGAGCGCGCGGGCCCCACGGATATCCCCCAAGTGTCCGGGCTGCGGAGAAAGGTTCTCGAAGAATGGCGGCTCTTGTACGTATGTGGAAGCGGAATCCCAGGCGTAGAGGCTTCCCTCAGGAATGGGCAGCGCCTTCCATTCATCGTCACCCTCGAACACATTTGCGTAGGTCCGCTCAAACACCCGTCGGTCGAGGGTCGCGTTCAGGACGTCCTGGATCTCCTGAGTCGTGGGCCAGACGTCGCGGAGGAAGACCGGCTCCCCCTCCGGATCGAGTCCGAGCGGCTCCGTCGTGAGGTCCACGTCGACCGATCCGGCCAGGGCGTACGCGACGACGAGCGGCGGTGACGCGAGGTAGGAGGCCCGCACGAGGGGATGAATCCGCCCTTCGAAGTTGCGATTTCCGCTAAGGACCGATGCAACGACGAGGTCGTTCGCCTTCACGGCATTCGCGACCGGCTCGGGGAGAGGTCCGCTGTTTCCGATGCACGTCGTGCAGCCGTACCCGACGACGTGAAACCGCAGCGCCTCGAGATATGGGAGCAGACCGGAATTCTTGAGATAGTCCGTCACGGCGCGCGAGCCCGGCGCGAGACTCGTCTTGACGAAGGGCTTGACCGTCAGGCCGCGCTCGACAGCCTTCTTCGCGAGCAGGCCCGCGCCCACCATGACGGAGGGGTTGGACGTGTTGGTGCAGCTCGTGATCGCCGCGATGACGACGGACCCCGACCCGACGGCTGTGGACGTCCCGTCCATCTCGACCGGGACGCTCCGGGCGGACGGCTTCACGGGGACGGGTGGTCGGGATGGCGCCTGCGCTTCGTTCACGGTGCCCCCCTCGGAATCGAAGCGCGCCTTCTCTTCGGCCACGGACGGCGACTCGGGCGCGAGGAACTGCTGCGGAAACGCCGCGCGGAATTGGTCCGCCATCATTCCGAGCGGAACGCGGTCCTGCGGCCGGCGCGGCCCCGCGAGGCTCGGCTCCACGGTGGAGAGGTCCAACTCGAGCGACTCAGAGAACGTCGGCGCGGGCGTCGCGTCGGTGCGGAACAGCCCTTGCTCCTTGGCATAGCGCTCCACGAGGTCGACCAGCTCTCGCGGACGGCCCGTCATTTGAAGATAGCGGAGCGTCTCATCGTCCACGGGGAACAGCGCTGCCGTCGCGCCGTACTCGGGGGACATGTTCGAGATCGTGGCGCGGTCGGCGAGCCGAAGATGGCTCAACCCCGACCCGTAAAACTCGACGAACTTATCGACGACCCCGTGCTGTCGGAGCATCTGGGTCACCGTGAGCACAAGGTCTGTGGCCGTCGCGCCCTCTCGCAGCTCGCCGTGAAGCCTGAAGCCGACCACCTGAGGAGTCAGCAAATACATTGGCTGTCCCAGGAGCGCCGCCTCAGCCTCGATACCGCCGACCCCCCAGCCCAGCACGCCCAGCCCGTTGACCATCGTCGTGTGGGAGTCGGTGCCCACGAGCGTGTCTGGATACGCGACCGTCTCCCCGTTCTCAGCACGGCGGTGGACGACGCTGGAAAGGAACTCCAGGTTCACCTGATGGATGATCCCCATTCCGGGCGGAATGACCCGAAAGTTCTGGAAGGCTGATTGCGCCCAGCGGAGCAGCGCGTAGCGCTCCCGGTTGCGCTCGTATTCCTTCTCGACGTTCACGCCGAAGGAGAATGTCGACCCATACGAATCGACCTGCACCGAGTGGTCGACGACGAGATCGGCGGGCACCAGCGGATTGATGCGCTCGGGATCGCCCTTCATGCGGGCGACCGCTGAGCGCATCGCCGCCAGGTCCACCACCGCGGGCACACCGGTGAAGTCCTGGAGCACGACGCGGGACGGCAAGAACGGAAACTCGGTAACGGGCGAGGTCCCCGGGTCCCAGCCCGCGAGCAGTCGCACGTCGTCCTCTCCAAACACGTACCCATCAAAACGCCGTACGACGTTTTCCAAGAGGATCTTGACGGTAAAGGGCAGGCGAGCGATCCCCGGAAACCCCTGCGCCGCGAGCGCGGCGAGCCGATGGTACGTCGCCGACCAACCATCCCCGGTTAGGGTTGCGCGAGTGCCGAACGGATTGTCCTGAGTCCGCATGTTCGACGATCTCCTTGTACGATCTGGCTGGAAAACCGGCCGGGCCTGTCCAATTATGTCAACTAATGTCGAGCTCCACGCCGCGCCCGAGGGCCAGCGCCCGCTCGTACCCCAGGCTGGCGAGGGCGATGTCGCCGAACCCACCCTGCGCCTCGCGCAGCACGACGATCCCCGGGCTGCGCGCGACCTCGCCGGCGATCACCTGGCCCAGCTCCAGGACGTGCGCCTCGAAGTCGAGGTTGCGCGAGCGGAGCGCCCGCACCAGCGGCCAATCCTCGCGGTAGTCGTGGACGTTCATCTCCTGCACTTTGGACGTCGTAACAATCTGGCTGGCGCGGATGAATACCTCGTCATCCACCTCTGACCGGAGCCCAGCTGCCACCACGAATGCGCCGGGCGCCAGCCACGAGCCGTGCAGAGCCGGCGTGGTCGCGTTCGTAATGACGAGGACCATGTCCGAATCGGAAACCGCGCGCTCGGGATCATCGACTGGCGTCACGGGTATTCCCAGCGCCGCGCTGGCTTTGGCCGCGAACTCACGCCTCGGGCCTTCGTGTCGGCTGAACGCAGCGATGCGCTCCACGGGTCGCACCCGGCACACGCTCTCGATCAGTCCAAGGGCGAGTCGACCGGTCCCCAGTAACGTGAGCTGGCGCACGGTTGCTGGCGCAAGGACCCGTGTGCCGAGAGCGACCGTCGCGTCCAATCGAAGGTCTGAGAAGGGATACGCCATGAAGCTCTTCAGCCGACCCGACGGCGTATCGTAGACGAGGGCGTACGACGGATTGTGCGGTCCGGTCGTGACCCGCACCCCCATCCGATGCTGGCCTGCAATGCCACCGGAGCGCAGGATCAGCAAAGCCCCGTCGCTCCGCATCAGCGATGGTGGCCAGGCGGCGACGCCTCCTTTGGCTTGCACGCAGAAAGCCGTCTCGAGACACGCGACCGCGTCGTCGAAGGTGACGAGGTCTTCAACGTCCGCGCTTGTCAGAACTCTCACTGCCATGTCGAGTGGTGAAACTCCACGGGTGCGGCTCAGGCGAAGTGTAGCACCTGAGATCGCGCGGACTTCGGGCCGGGATTTGTCCGCCTTTCGTCACGGTTCTCTGTCGAAGTGTGACGGCAGGACACCGCGTTCGCTGTGGAACAATGAAATTGAACTCTGCACGTGGAGGGTCCGTTGGACGCCTCTTCGGCCCGCACGCGTGCGACCGGCCGTCTCGTTCTGCACCTTCCGCTGCGCCATCGCGCCGCGCGGGGCAACGACCAGCGGGGACGCCGCGGCGCCGGGATCGTATTCGCCGTGGCCTTCTTGGCCGCGCTCGTGCTCGGCGTGTGGGCGACGACGTATGCGACGAGCTCTGCGGTGATGCTGGCGGAGCGCGGGGTGCGCCAATTCCCCATGGGCGTCCCTGGCGGGCGACCGCTTGACACCGATCTGCCCCAAACCGCGCGCATCACCGCGCGCGATGGGTCAGTCGTGTCTTACGTGAACGACGTCCACTTCGGATGGCGCCAGAGCGTCCCCCTGTCACGCATTTCGCCCAACATGGTCCTGGCCACGCTGGCGGCCGAAGACCGTCGATTCTTCACACATGGTGGGGTCGACCCGGTGGGCATCATCCGCGCCGCGATTCAGGATGCCAGTAGCGAGGAATTGCGCTCGGGCGCCAGCACGCTGGACATGCAGCTCGCCCGGGACATCGTCCTGCGGGATGAGCGAAACGACCAGACGCTCTCGCGAAAGCTTCGCGAGGCTATCGCGGCCATTCAGTTGAACGAGCGGTATTCAAAAGCCCAGATCATCGAGGCCTATCTCAACACCGTGTACTACGGGAACATGGCGTACGGAGTCGAAGCTGCCGCCGAACGCTATTTCGGGAAAACCGCGGCCCAGCTGACCGTTCCGGAGGCCGCCCTGCTCGCCGGCCTGCCCCAGAGCCCCACCGCATACAACCCGGAACGCGACCCCGACGCCGCGCTCGCGCGCCGGAATCACGTGCTGGACCTGATGGCCGCGTCGTCATTCATCCGTCAAGCGGACGCGGACGCGATGGAAGCCGAGCCCATTGAGCTAAGCGACACCTATGCGGCGCTCCCGCCCGGATCGCACTGGGCCAACTACGTTCAGGACATTCTGCGCGACCGATTCGGCCCCAAACTCCTGTACACCGCGGGACTTCAGGTGGAGACAACCCTGGATCCACGCATCCAGAGCATGGCTCAGCGCGTCGTCACGGAGAACGGAGACGTCCGACGTGTGGCGCACGCCAACAACACGGCAGTCGTGGTGCTCGACGCTCGGACCAGCCAGATCCTCGCCATGGTGGGGAGCAAGGACTTCAACGACGCATCGATCGACGGCCAGGTGAACGTGGCAATTTCGAAGCGTCAGCCCGGGTCGTCCATCAAGCCGTTGGTCTACCTGACGGGCTTCGAAAAGGGCCTCTACCCGGCGGTGCAGGTCGTGGACGCCCCCACCGTCTTTTCCGCGCCACCCGGCCAGCCGCCCTATGTGCCAAAGAATTACGAGAACCACTACTACGGCCGCGTGACGCTGCGTGATGCGCTGGGAAACAGCCTGAACGTCCCAGCGGTCAAGGTGCTCAAGTACGTCGGCATCCCCGCGTTTCAGGACATGGCGCGGCGGTTCGGCATCACGACCCTTGACAACTGGGATCCTCGGTGGCTGTCCCTCACCCTCGGCGGGGGCGAGGTCAAGCTCCTGGAGCTCACGAACGCGTACGCGGCAATTGCGCGAGAGGGAGCGTATCTGCCGGCGGAGCCGTTCCTCAAAATCACCGACGCCAACGGAGCCGTCCTGTACGAAGCGTCGGACCACCCGGTTGGCGATCAGGTCGTCGATCCGCGGCTCGCTTACCAGCTCCTGAGCGTCATGGGAGACACGAGCGCTCGGGAGGTGACGTACGCCCCCAACTCGCCCATCAATCTTCCGCGCCCGCACATGGTGAAAACCGGGACGACGGATGACTACCGGGACACGTGGACCATCGGCTGCATCCCGCAAATTTGTGTCGGCGTGTGGATGGGCAACACGGACAATCGTCCGATGGTGAAGCCGTCCAGCTCCCTCACGGCAGGAAAGGTCTGGAGCGATCTGATGCGGGCCCTCATCGAAGACAACGATTGGGCGCCGGAGCCGTTCCCGGTCCCTGACGGCGTCACCGTCGTCACCGAGAGCGACAGATCGGGAGCGCGGCCGCGGGTCGTTCCGCACGAGGAGGTCTTCCTCCCCGGTCAGCAGGGACATCGGGAGACGTTAGAAATGGACTGGAGGCGGCCGGACCAATGACGCGTCGCCCGCTGGCCGTTTCGAGCGCATCCGTCCTCGTCGTCGTCTCGGCGTTCCTCATCACGTCCTGCCGCGAAGCCAGATTTGTGGCGCACGTCACCGCCCGCGCGCTGGACGAACGGCCCGCCCAGGTCGTCGCTCCCACCCCAGTGGCGCAGGCGGCTCCCTTCGATCCCCTGCGCATCCCTCCCGACGAGGCGTCGACCTTTGACTTCCGATCCGATGGAACCGCCGAGAACGGAGACCTGCTCTACCACGTTCGCATTAAGGCCGGCGGTAACCCGGCCACGGTTGCCCTCGCCAAGCTGACCCCGCTGTTCGAGATCGATGGGGAGTCCGCGCCGGAGTACGTTACCGACGCCTTCTTCCGGGCGAACCCCGAGCGGAACGCTCGGTCAATCCAGCCCGGGGACGAGTTCGAGCTGGAGCTGCCACCCGACACGTTCGTCGTCCGGAGCACGATCGAAGCCACCGAGACGTATGGCGGAACCGCGATCGTTCGGACCTATGTGAGCGAACGTGGGGACGTTCTCCGCTACTACCTGACGGAGCCCTTTCCGATTCGCTACGAGACCATGCGGGCGGGCGACCCCGGAAATTGGGTCGTCCGCTTTGATCCGGACCTCGCCTATCTCCTTACCCGGGGACTGACCGATCCACGACGATTAGCCCAGGCCGTCTATCGCGTGGCCGATCCGGACGTTTTCCAGACCGAACGGATCCGCTCCCTGATCGCCGACGTAGCACCACACGCAGAGCTGACGCTCGAGGTGGACCGCACCCACACATACCTCGATCCGGTGCGCGAAGTCCTCTCCCGGGCTAGCGCGGTGGTGCCCGTAACCGAAAACGATCGCGAGGATCTGACTCGCTACGTGTTCACGCCAGATTCGGGCTCACCGTTCGCTGCTGTGGAAGACGCGTTGGGCACCCGCTCTCACATCACCGAACTGCCCGACGGCCGCGTCTTTCGGATCCAATACGGCTGGGATGGTGTCGTTCGCGTCTTCTATCGGACCGGCCGCGACGACGCCCGGGGGATGCGCGATCCGTACGCGCTGCAGGAAAACGAGCGCTGGGCGGCGCTGTATGCCGCAATAGGCGCATCCACCGACAGCCCCGTGAAGTGGGGCCCAGGCATTCCGTCGGACCTGCCGCCGTTCCCGTCCGCCCGGGATCCCGCCAACGGCGACGAAGGGTCGTTCGATTTTTTGATTCCGGGGCGCACGCTCGTGCTCACCTTCGAGCCAACACGGTTTCAATCGGACGTGCGCGCCGAATCGGAGCTCCGCTCAGGCCTGCGCGAGATGCAGCAAGAGCTGCGCGGACCTATCGAACAGGGCAGCGCCATCATCAATTGGCTCACGGGACGCTCCCGCTCGGGGTCCGATCAGCCGCGCCAGATCGTCGAGCGCGCCCCGGCTGAAGGCGGCTGACACCCGAACGCGGCGACCCGCACCCGTTCTGGTCACAGAACTCTCGCGTGTGCGCACGATCTGTTCACCCGCTGGTAACCGGTTGCAACGGGAAACGTTCTCCGTCCACCGCGATACTGGACCAGTTACACCACATTCACGGCGAACAAGTAACGGAGTTTGCCACACTTGTACACACTTGGAATCAATTCGGCATTCCATGATTCGTCAGCTTGCCTGATATGTGACGGCGTGATTGTATCAGCAGCCGAGGAAGAGCGCTTTACGCGTGTCAAACATGGGAAGCGACCAACTCCGTTTTCTGCATACGAGCTGCCATACCACGCCATCGACTATTGCCTCCAAGAAGCGAATCTTCGCCTAGTCGACGTCCAGCACGTCGCCTATTCGTTCGACCCGTTCCAGCTTCTCGCGCGCCGCAACGCCGATCGGCGCCTCGTCCTCCCACTCGAGCCGAGCAGTGTCGAGGCCACGCCCTCGTGGGAATCGCCGTGGGAGCCGCTTTTCCTGTCATACGTCGTAAACGCGCCCCGCCAGCTTGCCAGTGGAGCGCCCCATCACCTGAGGTCTCGGTTCGAAGGGGCGCGGCCTGATGGTCCGTATACCTGGCACTTTGTGGACCACCACCTGACTCACGCGGCGAGCGCCTTCCACGCGTCGCCCTTCGATCGAGCCGCGGTCCTGACCGTCGACGGCCGCGGCGAGCGCGCGACCACGAGCTACAGCCTCGGCTCGGGACGCGAGCTCGAGCAAATCGGCCGGGTCGAGATGCCCAACTCCCTGGGGCTGCTGTACGAACAGGTCACGGCCTATCTCGGGTTCCTTCGCGCGTCCGACGAATACAAGGTGATGGCGCTTGCCGCGTTTGGAACGCCCCGATACCTCGCCGAGTTTCACCGCATCGTGGAGCGCGCGCCGGACGGCCAGTTCGTCGTCCACCAGGTTGACTTTGGGCCGCTGTTCGGGCCTGGTCGTGCGCGCAACGGGGCGTGGGAGCAACGCCACTTCGACGTGGCCGCTTCCCTTCAACGAGTTCTTGAAGAGACGGTGCTCGAGGTGGCCCGATGGCTCCACGAGCGCACGCGCGCAGAGAACCTCTGCGTCGCCGGCGGCGTCGGCCTCAACTGCGTGATGAATGCGCGGCTGCGCGATGAAGGCCCGTTTCGTCGCATGTGGGTCCAGCCGGCGGCGGGCGACGCAGGAACGTCCCTCGGCGCAGCCCTGTGGGTCGACGCGCACGAGCGCGCTGGCGCCGAGCGATGCTACCGGATGGACGATGTGTTTCTCGGCCCGTCCTTCTCGGACGATGAGATCGAGCGGTTCTTGACCTGGGCGAAGATCCCATTCCGACGGCTGGAGGACGTCCCGAGGGAGACGGCCGAGATCCTCGCCGAAGACAAGATCGTCGGCTGGTTTCAGGGGCGCATGGAGTTCGGGCCGCGCGCTCTCGGCGCCCGCTCGATTCTCGCGTCTCCCATCCATGCCTCGATGCAGGAACGGCTGAATGAGATCAAGGACCGCGAGGACTTTCGCCCCGTCGCGCCAGTAGTTCTGGAAGAGGAGGCGCCGAACTGGTTTCGCGGCGCGGCAACCTCGCCCTTCATGCTGTTCGTCCACGAGGTCCTTCCTGAGGTCGCCGACCGGATTCCGGCGGTCCGCCATATCGACGGGACGGCCCGCATCCAGACCATCAATCGAAGCCAACACCCCGTCTACTACGACCTAGTCCGCGCGTTTTCTCGCCGCACGGGGGTGCCCATTCTGGTGAACACCTCCTTCAACACGCGCGGTGAGCCGATCGTGTGTACGCCGAGAGACGCGGTTGAGTGTTTCTGGTCGTCGCCCCTGGACGCACTGGCAATCGGGTCGTTTCTCGTCACGAAGGCGGAGCTGCGCCGATGACCGCATCCGGGTTGAAGGTTTCGGTCGTTGTTCCGACCTTTTGGCGCCCCGATCAGATCGCGCGGTGCCTGACGGCGCTCCAGCGGCAGGATCTGCCGCCTGACGAATTCGAAATCATCGTGGCCGACGACGCGGCCAGCCGGGAATGCGAGCGGCTCGTCACGGCGTTCGCGTCGCAATCCCGCCCGGGGCCCACGATTCGCTACGTCCCCGTTCACGATGCGCACGGACCCGCCGCCGCACGGAATCTCGGGTGGCGCGCCGCGGGCGCCGAGATCGTGGCATTCACGGACGATGACTGCGTCCCGTCGCCGAGCTGGCTGCGCCATGGCCTGCAAGCCATGAAGGACGGCGCTGACGGCGTTTGGGGGGCCGTTCGCGTTCCGATCCCTCCAAACCCCACCGATTACGAGCGTGAGGTCTCGCGGCTGGAGGACGCGGAATTCGCGACCGCGAACTGCTTCTTCCGTCGCTCCGCGATCGCGGAGATCGGCGGATTCGACGAGCGGTACACGGCCGCATGGCGCGAGGACAGCGACCTCTGGTTTTCCCTTCTGGAACACGGGAAGCGGCTGGTCCATGCCCCGGACGCGCTGGTGGTCCATCCGGTCCGGCCAGCCCCCTGGGGCATCAGCTTGCGCCTCCAGCGGTTGAGTCAGTTCAACGCGCTCCTGTACAAAAAGCACCCAGTCCTCTACCGAGCCCGCGTTCAATCCGCGCCCCCGATTCGCTACTACTCCATCCTTGCATCGGCCCTGGGCTTCGTCGGGGGGCTGCTGACGCGGCGCCATCCCGTCGCCGCTGCCGCTGCGGCCCTCTGGATCCTCCTGACCGGGCAATTCTGCGCCGAGCGCCTTCGCGCAACGTCGCGCCACCCGAGCCACGTGGCGGAGATCCTGGTGACGTCGTCGCTCATTCCTCTGGTGTCCATCTTTTGGCGCGTGCGCGGGGCATTCCGGTTTCGCGTGGTGTTCCTATGACCGCGCCCGTCCGCCCGCGCTCAGCGGATCTGCGGCTTCCACCGCTGCCAACGTTCGTGCAGTTGGAGCCCGTGGGGCAATGCAATCTGCGCTGCGCCATGTGCCCAATCCAGTTTCGTGAGGACGGGCCTCCATATGGGCCACCGGCGTTCATGGAATGGCGAATCTTTGAAGCGATCCTCGACCAGCTTCCGGGTCTCGAGGAGCTTCATCTCCAGGGGCTCGGAGAGCCGATGATGCACCCGCGGTTTTTCGACATGGTTCGCTTCGCAACGGCTCGAGGTGTCCGAGTCAGCACCAATTCGAACTGCACGCTCCTCACCCCACGGCGGGCCGAGGAATGCGTGCGCAGCGGACTCGACTGGCTGCACGCCTCCGTCGATGGCGCGACGCGAGACACTTACGAGCGCATTCGCGTGCGCGCCCAATTTGACCGGCTCCTCGATAACATCGGGAGCTTGCGTTCCGCGAAAGCGAGGCTGGAGAGCGATCTCCCGCACATGCGACTGGTCATGGTGCTGATGCGGGAGAACCTGCACGAGCTGCCGGAAATCGTGCGGCTGGCGCACGCATTTGCCTTCGAGGCGGTCTTTGTCCAGCACCTGTGTCACGACTTTGGCGAATCCAGCCTCCCCGACCGCTATCGCCCGATGCGCGAGTTCGTGCAACGCCAAACCTTGCTCGGGTCCGATGAGGAGCAGGTCCACCGCGTATTCGCGGAGGCTCGGGACGTGGCAGACCAGCTCGGGGTCGAATTGCGCCTGCCGAACCTCCGTCCACGCCCGCATGCCCCCGGCGTGCCGGGTCCGGACCGCTGCGCGTGGCCGTGGTCGGGCGCGTACGTGAGCTACCAGGGGATCGCAATGCCCTGCTGCATGGTCGCGACGCCGGACCGCGCCAACCTCGGCAACATGGGGAACGGTGGTGTCGCCGCCATCTGGTGGGGACCTGAATACGCCCGGTTCCGCCAGCAGCTTGCGTCCGACAGGCCGCCGGGCGTCTGTGAGGCGTGCTCGGTTTACTCGGGGACATTCTAGCCCGCGACGCGGATTCCCAGACCAGCCGATCCTGGCAGCTCAAGAGGAAAGGCCGAAATGACCCACCCCCTGCGCATTCTCACCTGGCACGTCCACGGAAGCTACCTCCTGTATCTGAGCCAGTGTCCGCACGAATTCTTTCTCCCGGTGAAATCTGGGCGTCCGCACGGATACGGTGGGCGTTCGGGCCCGTTCCCGTGGCCCGACAACGTGTACGAGGTCGACGCGGCCGACCTCCGCTCGCTGACGTTCGACTGCATCCTCTTCCAGACATCCCAGCATTTTTTGGAGGACCAATACGACCTTCTCACGCGGGACCAGCGCCGCCTTCCGCGGATCTATCTCGAGCACGATCCGCCGCAGGCGCATCCGACGAACACGCGGCACATCGTGAACGATCCCGATGTCCTCCTCGTTCACGTGACCCACTACAACCGGCTCATGTGGGATTGCGGCCGAACGCCGACCCGGGTCGTGGAACATGGCGTCTTCGTGTCGGAGCAGGCACGCTACAGTGGCGAGCTGTCCCGGGGGATCGCGGTGGTCAATCACCTCGCGCGCCGAGGCAGGCGGCTCGGGGAGGACGTCTTCCGAGAGATGCGCAGACGTGCGCCGATCGATCTCGTCGGAATGGCAGCGGAGGAGAGTGATGGCCTCGGAGAAGTCCCATTCGATCAGCTCCACGTGCTCCTCGGGCGATATCGGTTCTATTTCCATCCAGTCCGGTACACGAGCCTGGGGCTCGCCGCGTGCGAGGCCATGATGATCGGGATGCCGATCGTGGGCCTCGCGACGACTGAGCTGGCGACCGTCATTACCAACGGCGCCGAGGGCTATGTCAGCGCCAAATTCGACGATCTTGCGGATGCCATGAGCGCGCTGCTCGACGACCGAGCGCTCGCGACGCGAATGGGCGCGCAAGCGCGCCAATTGGCGATGGAGCGCTTCGGGATCGACCGGTTCGTCGCGGACTGGTGCGACGTGTTCGCAACGGTCACCGGGCGGCGCGATTCGCCGCGACCAGCTCGAGAGCGGCGCTCCATGGTCGATCACGCGCTGAAGATGGGTCCCTTGGGGGCAGCCGTATGAGCAAGCGCATCGCCATCATTAGCGAGCACGCATCGCCCCTGGCGTTCCTGGGAGGCGTGGACAGCGGCGGCCAGAACGTGTACGTCGGCCAGGTTGCCAGGCACCTGGCAACGTCTGGCTTCGAGGTCGACGTCTTTACCCGACGCGACACGACGCTCCTGCCAGAAGTCACGGATTGGATCCACGGCGTCCGGATCGTGCACGTACCAGCAGGGCCGGCGCGGCACGTCCCCAAAGAGCAACTCCTGCCCTACATGGACCGATTCACCACATATCTCCTGGCCCGGTGCCGTCGCAAGCGCCTCGGCTACGACCTCATCCACGCAAACTTCTGGATGTCCGCGCTGGTGGCTATGCGGATCAAACGGGCTGTCGGCATTCCGTTCGTCGTCACGTTCCACGCGCTCGGCCGCGTCCGGCGCCTCTACCAGCAGGATGCCGACGGTTTCCCGGACGAGCGGTTCGCCATCGAAGAGGAAGTCGTCGCGGAGGCAGACCGCATCATCGCGGAATGCCCGCAGGACGAGGAAGACCTGATCCAGCTCTACAACGCGGACCCTGCAAAGATCGACGTCGTACCCTGCGGATTTGATCCGGCCGAGTTCTGGCCGATCAGCAAGCCGCTCGCTCGGGTCGCGATCGGTTTGGACCCGGACGAACGGCTCATCCTTCAACTCGGGCGCATCGTGCCGAGGAAGGGGATCGACACGGCCGTTCAGGCCCTCGCACGGCTCGGGCGCGTTTGTCAGTTACCCGCCCGTCTCCTGATCGTCGGGGGCGAGGCGGACGACCCGAGCCCGATCGCCACGCCGGAAATCGGTCGCCTGGAGGCGCTGGCGCGAGCCGAGGGTGTCGCCGACCGCGTAACATTCGTCGGGCGCAGGAACAGGGACGCGCTCAAGTACTACTACAGCGCCGCCGACGTATTCGTGACCACACCCTGGTACGAGCCGTTCGGCATCACGCCCCTGGAGGCGATGGCGTGCGGGACGCCGGTGATCGGATCGAACGTCGGGGGCATCAAGTTCTCGATTCGCGATGGCGAGACGGGATACCTCGTGCCGCCGCGCGATCCCGACGCCCTGGCAGGTCGGCTCGCACATCTCTTCGAGCGTCCCAAACTGCTGAACCTCTTCCGCAAGAACGCGATCCGTCGGGCCAACGACCTCTTCACCTGGCAGCGCGCGGCCGATGCGATTTCCGAGATCTACGACCACGTCAGCTCAGCGCGATATCCAGCATGCGACGACGTCAACGGCCTCCACGGAATCGTCGATTCCAAATTCGACATCCTCGGCCAGACTCTGCGCGAATCCCATCGCCGGCTGAAGGGGACGATGGTCGAGGCCGCGCGGGAGATCGTCGCGTGTCTTGGCCGCGGTGGGAAGATCCTCGTATGTGGTAACGGCGGCAGCGCCGCCGACGCCCAGCATTTGGTCGCCGAGCTGGTGGGAAGGTTCAAGGCCGCGCAACGCCCGGCGCTGCCCGCGCTTGCCTTGACTGCCGATAGTGCGGTCCTCACCGCGCTATCCAATGATTTCGGCTACGAGCACGGGTTCGCCCGGCAGGTCGAGGCTCTCGGACGCCCGGGCGACGTGCTGATCGGAATCAGCACCAGTGGCCGCTCAGAAAACGTCGCCTGCGCGCTGGACACGGCACGGCGCATCGGCATGCGAACCGTCGGGCTCCTCGGAGGGGACGGCGGCCGCTCAGCGCCGGCCGCGGATGTGAGCCTGATCGTCCCATCCTTCGACACGCAGCACGTCCAGGAGGTGCACATCGTCGTGATCCATGCGCTGTGCGAGATGGTAGAGCACCAGATTCTGCCCCACGCGGCGCGGCTCTCCGGGGGCCCGCGCCGTCTCCGCCAGGCCCCACGCTCAGCCGGCTCGATCGCCGCCGCCACGACCACGACCACGACCACGACCACGACCACGACCGCGACCAGGGTCGCGTGAGGTGAATCCATGATGGAGCTCCGCGGCAAAGTAGCGATCGTGACCGGTGCAGGCAGCGGGCTCGGCGCGGCCATCTCCGCTACTCTCGCCGAGGCCGGCTGCCGCGTGCTCGTCGCCGACGTACGAGCCGAGGCGGCCGCCGCTGTCGCATCCAGCCTGACCGAACGTCGACTCGAAGCGGCTGGTGCGCGCGTCGACGTTTCGTCAGAAGCCGAAACGGGCGCTGCCGTCGAGCGGGCGATTCGGGACTGGGGGTGCGTAGACGTGCTCGTCAACAACGCCGGCGTGGACGTGACGGTCCCCATCGAGAAGCTGTCGGCGCAGCAGTGGGACCGAATCCTCGCGGTCAACCTGCGCGGTCCCTTTCTGATGTCGAAAGCCGTGCTTCCCCTCATGAAAGCGCGCGGAACGGGGCACATCGTCAACGTGACATCGACGGCGGCCAAGCGAGCATGGGCGAACGCCGCGGCGTACCACGCAAGCAAGTGGGGCCTCCTCGGACTCAGCCACGCCATGCACGTCGAGGCCCGGCCACACGGCGTGAAGGTAACGGCCGTGGTGAGCGGCGGGATGCGAACGCCGTTTCTGCTCGAGCGCTTCCCGGAGATCGACAGCGGGCTCCTGCAGGATCCGCAGAATGTCGCCGACACGGTCCGATACGTGCTGAGCCAGCCGCCCGAAACCGTGATCCCCGAAGTGATGGTCCTGCCAATGCGGGAGACGTCGTGGCCATGACCCGGTCGCGCAAAGCCATCTTCCTCGACAAGGACGGAACGCTCCTCGAAGACGAGCCGTACAACGTCGATCCGAATTTGATTCGCCTCATGCCGGGGGCCGCCGAGGCAGCCAGGGCCCTCCGGGAGGCCGGATATCTCATCGTGGTCGTGACGAATCAGTCCGGTGTCGCGCGTGGGCTCTACCCGGAATCGGCCCTCACGCCGCTGCGGCAGGCGCTCGCAACGCTTCTGCGCGCCGCTGGCGCGGACGTGGACGGCTTCTACTGGTGTCCACACCATCCCGGTGGATCGATTGCGCGCTATGCCCGGCAGTGCAGCTGTCGAAAGCCGGAACCCGGTTTGCTCCTCCGAGCCCGGGACGAGCTGCGCGTCGACCTCCGCGAGTCCTGGATGGTGGGAGACATCCTGGACGACGTGGAAGCGGGGCGACGGGCCGGGTGTCACGTATGCCTGGTCAACAACGGCCACGAGACGGAGTGGGTGCTGACGCGCGATCGCGTGCCCGAGCTTGTGGTCCGCGACCTCCGGGAGCTGGCTCGGCACGTCCTCAGCCGGCGATGGAAGGAAGGACGACCGCGAGATCCCGCGCCCATTCGGCGAAGCACGGGGATGATCGCATGAACAACGATACGGCGAGCGTGGTGGATCGCTTCTCCGGGCAGCGCGTGCTGGTCATCGGCGACGTCATGCTCGACCGTTTCCTCGAAGGGGCGGCCGGCCGGCTATCACCAGAAGCGCCCGCGCCCGTTGTCGACGTTCGGAGGCGACGCGAGCTTCCAGGTGGCGCAGCCAATACGGCAGCGAACGCGCGTGCGCTCGGGGCAAGCGTCGAGCTACTCGCCGTTCGCGGCGCTGACCGAGCCGGCTGTGTGATCGGTCAGATGCTCGCGGCGCGCGGCGTTGCGACCGATGGGCTGCTCGCGAGCCCAACGCGCGCGACCCTTACGAAGGCTCGCGTCGTTGCGGCGCATCAACTCCTGGTCCGGTACGACTTCGGAAGCACAGACCGGATCGATTCGGCGACTGAGGCGAACGTCCTCTCTGCGCTTTCGGCAGCCTTTGACCGCTGCGATGCCGTCATCGTCTCTGATTACGACTATGGCGTGCTGACCCCGCGCGTCATCGCCCATCTGCACCACCTGCAATCCCGGAAGCGACGAGTTGTCCTGATTGATGCGAAACGGCCGGGCGTTTACAGGAACGCGCGCCCGACCGCAGTCAAGCCCAACTATAGCCAGGCTCTGGATTTGCTCCGCCGCGGTCGCGATCCGCGCGAGCTGCGGCGAACAGACGTGATCGAGCGCGGCAGCCAGGCTCTGCTCGCGGCCAGCGGCGCCGAGCTGGTCGCGGTGACCCTGGATTCGGAGGGCGCGATCATCCTGCAGCGAGGTGCGCCGCCGCATCGATGCCCGCCCACGGCTCCGCACTGCGCGTCCGCGGTCGGCGCGGGGGACACCTTTGCGGCCGCGTTCACGCTCGCCCTGGCAGCCGGCGCCTCGGGCCCGTGCGCCGGAGACATCGCATCGGCTGCGGCAGGTCAGGTCGTACGGAAGGACGGCACGGCTACATGCACGCGCGAGGACCTTCTCACCGCCCTCGGACACGGAGCCGCCGCCTCCGCGAGCCACGCCCGTGCATTGGCCGAAGAATATCGACGCATCGGACACCGCATCGTCTTCACCAACGGTTGCTTCGACCTGCTCCACCCCGGCCACGTGGAGCTCCTTCGCCGTGCGCGCGCCCTTGGAGACGTGCTGATCGTCGGCCTGAATTCCGATGAGAGCGTGCGGCGGCGCAAGGGACCGAGACGGCCGATCAATTCCTCGGAGGTCCGCGCGGCCGTCCTGCGAGGCCTTCGATTCGTGGACGACGTGATCGTGTTCGATGACGAAACGCCCGCCGCTCTCGTCGAAGCGATTCGCCCGGACGTCTTCGTCAAGGGGGACGACTACACGGAAGCGGACCTTCCGGAAGCGCCCATCGTGCGCCAGTACGGCGGAACTGTCTGTCTGCTCCCCTGTGCTCCTGACCATTCCACGTCCGGCCTCGTCCGACGGATCCGCGCGGCTCGACGTTGCGCAAGCTAGCGGGGATCGGCTCCAGTCCTGCGCGCGGCTGGCGCAACGCACGCAAGCTCCTCTGCGTTCGGCTGGACTCGCTCGGCGACGTCTTAATGACAAGTCCCGCGATCCGCGCCCTGAAGTCGTCTCAAAGCGGACGAACGGTCACCCTCCTTGCCTCCCCAACGGGCGCGGTTGCCGCCCGTCTCCTGCCAGAGATCGACCGGGTGATCGTCTTCGACGCGCCCTGGGTCAAGCGCGAGTCCGCCGTGACCGATCGCAGACCTTCGGGCCTGGCGATGATCGAGCGACTGCAGGCCGAGCGCTTCGACGGGGCCGTTATCTTCACGAGCTACAGCCAGAGTCCACTCCCCGCCGCGCACCTGTGCTACCTGGCGAAGATCCCGCTGCGCCTGGCCTACTGTCGCGAGAACCCCTATCAGCTTCTCACCCACTGGGAGCGCGACCCTGAGCCGGAGCGCTTCGTCCGCCACGAGGTGCGCCGCCAGATGGATCTCGTCGCGACGACGGGCGCGACCGCACGCGATGATCGAATTCGGGTACGGGTCGACGCGAAGGCGGTGAGACGCGTCCAGAAAATCCTCAGAGCTCGGGGAATCGATCCCAGTGACCGGTGGGTCGTGGTGCACGTCGGGGCGCGCGCCCCGTCCCGTCGATACCCGCCCACCCGATTCGCCAGCGTCATCCATTCGCTGGAGCAGGATGTCGGCTGGCGGACCGTCATGACGGGCGGGTCGGAGGAGATCGAGCTGGTCGAGTCGGTCCGGGTGGCCGCGAATGCGAACGCTGTGAGCCTCGCCGGGGCTCTGGCGATTGAGGACGTGGCGGCGCTGCTTTCCCTCGCGCCGGTGCTCATCTCCAATAACACCGGCCTCGTCCACATCGCCGCCGGCGTGGGAACCCCGATCGTCGACATGTACGCGCAGACGAACCCGCAGCACGGGCCGTGGCGTGTGCCGAGTCGCGTGCTTTTCTACGACGTGCCGTGCCGCAACTGTCTCAAGAGCATATGCCCAGAGGGGCATCACCGGTGCCTCGAGCTGGTACCGCCTCAGGCCGTCGTTGACGCGGTCCGGGCGCTGACGGAGGACGCTTGTGGTCAGCGCGTCGCAGCCTGAGAGCGCCGACACGGGACCGCATTTCGAAGAGCGTGCCGAACGGCCCCAGGCCGGTGAGCGGGATGGGATCAACCTCAGCTCCCTCCGGCGCATCGCGGTCTTCCGCGCGCTTCACCTCGGTGACATGCTCGTCGCCGTTCCGGCGCTTCGCGCGCTCCGCCGAGCGCTGCCACGAGCCGAGATCGTCTTCGTGGGCCTTCCGTGGGCCCGAGAGTTCCTCGCGCGTTTCCATTATGTCGACCGGTTCCTCGACTTCCCGGGGTGCCCGGGTATTCGCGAAACCGCGTATTCGCCGGCTCGGACCGAGCGATTCCTGTCCATTGCCACGAAGCTCCGCATCGACCTGGCCATCCAGATGCACGGGAACGGCGCCGCGAGCAACCGTTTCGTCGCATCGCTGGGCGCGCGCGCAACGCTCGGCTATGCTATCGACCCTGACCGTTCGGTGCTGTCGCTTCCGCTCGCATATCCGGGTGACAACGTGCCGGAAGTCCAGAAGCCACTGCGGCTGCTGGAGCGCGCAGGGATTCCGCCTCAGGGAACCCATCTCGAATTTCCGGTGCTGCGGGATGACATTGACGAGCTGGACCGATTGGCCGAAGATCGGGGGCTCGATTGGGACGAATTCTGGATTGGGATCCACCCGGGCGCGAGCGCCGCGTCCCGGCGTTGGCCGCTGGAGCGCTACGCGCGCCTGGCGGATCGCCTGGTCACGGATCTCGAAGCGCGCGTGGTCCTCTTCGGTGGCCCGGGCGAGGGGGAGCTTGCCGCCCAGATCCCACGATGGATCCGCCCGTCGGTCTTAGATCTGTCCGGGCAAACCAGCCTGGGCGTCCTCGCCGCGGCGATCCATAGGCTGCGTGGGTTCATCAGTAACGACAGTGGACCGGCCCATCTCGCCGAGGCCGTTGGATGCCCAACCGTCACGATCTTCGGCCCAGGAAACGTGGCGCGCTGGGGCCCGCGAGATCCTGGCCGTCGTCGGGTGGTAGTAGCGCCGGTTCCGTGCGCCCCCTGCGAGCATCGCGAGTGCCCCATCGATCACCGATGCATGACCGGCCTATCCGTGGACGCGGTGTTCGATGCCGCGGCGCGGGTCGTTAGAGGCCAGCAGGGTCCCGCGTAAGCGGCGGCACCGGTGGCGCATGGCGCCTCACGATTGCCCGAGCACCTGTTCCAGTAACTCCGCAAGACGCGGGCGGGCGGATGCGGCCTCTTGGCCGTAGATCTTAACGCCGGTGACGACCACCGGCGGAGGCTGGATGGCCTGTTGGCCATCGGCTGGCACGTCCAGGCGGTTGCTGGTGTATCCCATCGGCTTCGCCAGGGCGAGCTGCCCCTCCCGCGATAACAGCCAGTTGACGTAGACGTTGGCGGCGTTCGGGTGCGGAGGATGGCTGAATATCCCCACCGACCCGTACCCCGTGCCCTGGGCGGTCCCCTCGCGCACGTTCTTCGGGTCCACCGTGGCGATGGGAGCACCGTCATCGACTCGCCGCTGCACAGCCGTGGGCGAGCCGCCCACCAGTGCCGCGAACCCGCCGCTGGCGATCCCCTCGGCCTCCGCGTCCGGATCGTGCATGACTCGCGGCCGCTGCGCCACCAGCGCGCGGATGAAGTCAGGCCCGAGATTTGGATGAAGGTAGAAGAACGTAAATGCCGCGAGACCGCTGCCGGGCAGCCGTGGGTCGTCGATGATGATCCGGCCCGCCCACGACGGGTCGAGCAAGTCTCGATACGACGTAATCCGGTCCGCGCCCACGAGGTTCGCGTTGACGACCACAACCGCGGGCTCGAAGCGCGTCATGATCGCCAGCTCGCGATTGGGTCCTGCGTATTCGATTCCACCGTTGCTCCATTGGTCTGGGCTCGTGACCTCGTCGAGAACCAAGTGCGCGGGCAGCGGATCGAGCGCACCATTTGGCGTGAGCGTCATCAGGGCCTGAACGGGGTCGCCGACGAAGAGGTCGTACGGGTTGCTCGCCGCGGCGCTCCCGCCCTGGGATTGCGCACCGCCAGCCTGGCTCACGTAGCGAACGGTGATCCCCGATCGCCGCTGGAAGGTCTCGGTGAGGGCGCCCCGCAGCGTGTCATCCTCCGGGCCGAGGATGACGACCTCGCCCTCGCGCTTCCCGGCCGAAAGCAGCTCCTGCCACTTGGCTACGGGGGCCTGTTGCTGGGGAGGGGGCGCGACCTGCTCGTGCGATTCGTCACCGCCGGAGCACGCGACCATCGCCATGGTCGCTGCGGTCGCGCAACACAGGATCGCAAACCGGGACCACCGCGACATCACGCCGCTACCGTGGCAAGAATTGGATGGCAGGGATCGCCGTCGGGCCGAGCACGAGTTGACAGACCTCAGTGCGGATGGCATGCTTGCCCTCGCGCGCAGCGCGGGCTAGCCCGCCGTTGGTTTCGCGCAGCGCTGGGCGGGTGCAGGAGTCGCAGAGGCAGTACGGGCACGGCACAGTGTATCGCATCAGCGGGAGACGGTTGCGTGAGTCTATTGGCCTCGGCCCAGGAGTACTTCGACCGGGCGGCGCGTGTCATGGGGCTCGACGATCGCATCCGAGCCGTGCTGGTGAATCCCGAGCGCGAGGTCCGCGTCAACCTCACCATCGAGCGCGATAACGGTCAACTTGCCAGCTTCGTGGGTTACCGCGTCCAGCACAACAGCGCCCGCGGCCCCATGAAGGGGGGGCTTCGGTACCATCCGCTCGTCGACATGGACGAGGTGGCCGGCCTCGCGTCGCTGATGACGTGGAAGACCGCAGTGATCGATCTTCCGTTCGGCGGCGCGAAGGGCGGGATCTGTTGCGATCCGAAGAGCATGTCCTCCGAGGAGCTGGAGCGGCTCACCCGCAAGTTTGTCCAGAAGATCCACGACGTCATCGGTCCCCAGCTAGATATCCCAGCGC
>DASRDP010000155.1 GCA_035652535.1 Chloroflexota bacterium | reverse complement strand
TGCCCAGCTTGTGCAGAAGCTGCACGAGCACAGATTCCCGCTCTTTTAACGCCCCCTTGTACGCATCGGTCTCCGTTCGATAGATTTCTGCCTTCAGCTCGCGATAAGCCTGCTCGACCAAGCCGCTGAGCACAGCGCGCTCGAGATCATGAATGTCGAGCTGCATTCCTCGGCTCCACTGCGCTTCGAATTCGGATTCGCCAGCGCGATGGCGGATCCGCTCCTGCTTTCATCATAGAGGACGTGAGCGACAGACCCGATTGCACAGAGATACCTCCCTGCGCGACCCTGGGTTGATGTCTGTCGTTCGAACGGATTCAATGTGTCGAGAGGAGGAACGATGGTCCGACTACGCGCCGCGCACTCCAACAATCCGCGTCTGCAGCCGCTGCTCGACGGTTCGGTGACCGCAACAGGGATCGAGTTCGACTGGCAGATCATTCCACCTCAGCAGCTCTTTCACCATCAGCTCACAGAAAACGATTTCGACGTATTCGAGTTCTCAATCTCGTCCTACATGATCACGAAGGACCGTCCGAACGGACAGTCGAGGTGGGACTGGATGGGGGTCCCGATCTTTTTGAGTCGGGCGTTCCTCGCCCTGACGACGTACGTCAACGTCAATTCGGGGATGCGCAGCTTCGCGGATCTCAAGGGCAAGCGATTCGGCGTGCCGGACTTCAACATGACGGCTGCGCTCTGGATGCGCGCCATGGTGCAGGACCTGTACGACGTGCGACCGCAGGATGTGTCGTGGTACGTCGGGCGCGGGGCGGGCCAGAGCCACGGTCTCGCGCTCGGAATCGATCAGGACCCTCCGAAAGACGTCCCCATCACCTGGGTCGGTGTCCCGGGCAAGCTGGCGCAGATGCTCATCGACGGGGAGATCGACGCCACGTTCGCGACCGAGGCGGCGGAGGTGACCCAATCGTCGAAGGCGCGACCGCTCTTTACGGATGGCGGCAGGGCCTTCGTGGCGGACTTTGTCCGGAAGAACGGGTTCACGCCCGTCAACCACACGCTGCTCGTGCAACGGCGCGTCGTGGCGCAGAACCCGTGGGTCCCGGAGGCGTTGTTCGACGCGTTCGAGCGGTCCAAGAAGGAGGCATACCGCCGGGATCCGGCGACGGGGATGCTCTTCAAGGGTGATGACCACGAGGCGCAGGCGTCCATCTTCGGGGCGGACCCGTATCCGTCCGGGCTCAAGGCCAATCGCGCGATGCTCGAGCGTGGAATGCGGCAGTCCCAGCAGGAAGGCTTGATCCACAATCCGGTCGCCATCGACAGCCTGTGGTGCGAGTCGCTCCGATCGACCTGACCGACGCTCGCGGCGTCGTCCGGGATGCTGCGCTACGCCAGCGGATAGCCTTCATAGTCGAGATGTACGATCGGGAGTCCGATCCGCTGAAGCTCACCCTCGATCGCCGCGCGGTCGCCGACGACGACGATCGCCAGGTGGTCGAGGTCGACGTGCTCCTCCGTCGCGCGCCGGACATCGGCGAGGGTGACGGCGCGGAGATCGTCGATGAATCCGCTGTAGTAGTCGCCCGGCAGGCCGAAGTGCTCGAGGTCCAGTAAGCGACCGAGAATCTGCCCGGGCGTCTCGAAGGTGGGCGGGAACCCACGAATCAACCCGAGGCGCGCCGACTCGAACTCGGCTTCGCTGATGGGGCGTCCGGACACGAGGTCGCGGAACTCCCTGAGGGTCTCTTCGACAGCCTGGCACGTGACCGCGGTGTGCACGGCGCCCCCGGCGCGGAAGGCTGATCGCTCTCGGCGCCAGTCAAACCGCGACCGATAGCCATAGGTGTACCCTTTCGCCTCCCGGAGGTTCATGTTCAGCCGCGCCGTGAACTGCCCGCCGAAGGCCATGTTCATCACGACCAGCGGCAGATAGCTGCGGTCAAGCCGGGGGATGCTCAGGTGCCCCGCCCAGATGACCGACTGCGCCGCGCCGGGCTTGTCGATCAAGAAGATCGTCTGCTCGTTCAGGGGAAACGCCTCAGGCGGCCGATCCGGCGCGCGCTCGATCCCCAGGTCGCCCGCTGGGGCCAGCGGCAGTCGACGCTCGATCTCGGCGGCGGCGAGGTCCGCTTCCACGTCGCCCACGACGATCACCGTTGGCCGTTGACTCCGAACTGCCCGCCGGTAGTGCTCGGCGATATCGTCCCGCGTCAGGCCGGCAATGGATCGCTCGCGCCCGACGTCGGGGTGGCCATAGGGGGAGTCCGGCCCGTAAAGCACGGCGAGGAACGCCCGATCGGCGATAGCGGCCGGATCGTCGCGCAGGCGCCGCAGGTCGGTCAAGCGCTCGCGTTTGATGCGCTCCACTTCGTCGATCGGAAAGGCCGCGTTCACGAGCACGTCGCCGATCAGGTCGACCGCGCGCGACCAGTGGCGGGTGAGAGTCTCAGTCGATGCGACGAAGTTCTCGCGGTGAACGGTGAGGTTGAGGCGCGCGGCGATGAAGTCGCTCTCCTCTGCGATCTGGGCGCTCGTTCGGCTCGCGGTGCCTTCGATCAGGAGGCGCGCGGCGAGCGATGAGATGCCCGGGGCATCGCGCGGGTCATCGACGGCGCCGGCGGGATAGTAAATTGCCGTCACAATCGTGGGGACGCTATGGCGGCTGACGACCAGGAGGTCCGTGCCATTGGTGAGGCGGACGCGCTGGGCGACCGGCGGCGCAAAGTCGCGCGGGCGGCCGGGTCCTGGCTGTTGCGATCGATCGATCTGAGCCGGCGCAGGGGAAACGTCTGCTTTCGGCGTAACGAGGAGCCGAACGCGGCCCGGCCCGAGATACGCCTTCGCCACCCGCTGCACATCATCGGGCGTGACGGCGAAATAGCGATCCAGGTCGGTATTGACGCGCCCGGGATCGCCGGCAAACACGTTGTAGTAGTTGAGCAGGTTGGCACGGCCTCCAAAGCCGCCCACGCTTTCTAGCTGGCGAACGTGGCGCGCCTCGATGCGATTGACGGCGCGCTGGACCTCCTCGGCAGTCGGGGCCAAGGTCCGGACGCGGTCGAGCTCGGCTAACAGGGCGCGCTCCGCGGCTTCGACGGTCGCCGTTGGGGCCACCGTGACGTCGAACCGCAGCTCGCCAGCCATCTCCATCGCCGAGAAGCGCGCGCTCGCCTCGCGCGCGACCTGCTGGTCGTGAACGAGGGACCGATAGAGCCTGGCGCTGCGGCCCTCGCTGAGGACTGATACCAGGACGTCCAGGGGCGCCTCGTCGGGATCGAAGCGAGGCGGCGCGACCCATGCGAGCCAGAGGCGGTGAAGCTGTACACGATCCTCGAAGCTGATCCGGACTTCGCCGTCCAGCCCCGGCGTCCAGCGCTGGATGCGGGGGGCAGGGGCGGCAGGCGGTAGGTCCGCGAAGTATCTCTCCACGAGCCGCCTCGTCTCGGCGACGTCGATGTCGCCCGCGATCGCGAGGCTCGCGTTGTTCGGCGCATAGAAGCGCCGAAAGAAGGCCTTGACGTCCTCGATGGAGGCGGCGTCGAGGTGTTCTTGCGAGCCGATGGTCTGCCAGTGATAGGGGTGGCTCGGCGGGAAGAGCGCCTTGCGGATCTCGATTCCAGCCAGGCCATAGGGCCGGTTTTCGTAGCTCTGGCGACGCTCGTTCTTCACAACTTCGCGCTCGGTCGCGAAACCCTCTTCGTCGAGCGCTTCGAGCAGGTACCCCATGCGGTCGGATTCGAGCCAGAGCGCCAGCTCGAGGTATTCGGCGGGGACGTTCTCGTAGTAGTTCGTCCGGTCTGTCGTCGTCGAGCCGTTGACGTTCGCGCCGACTTCCTGGAGCGGGAGAAAGTATTCGCGCTTGTGGTGCTTGGATCCCTTGAACATGATGTGTTCGAAGAGATGGGCGAAGCCAGTTCGGTCGGGATCCTCATTCTGCGATCCCACGTGGTACCAGACGTTCACCGCCACCACTGGGATGGCGTGATCTTCGTGCAGGATGACGTCCAGTCCATTGCCCAGACGAAACTTCTCGAACGCGATTTGGATCGGCACCGCACGCCCTTCGCTTGAAGTTGTCACGCTAAAGTCGGGACGCCGAGGCTCTCCGCCGTGGCGTTGAGGCTCGATACGAGGGCATCGTCGAGGGGAATGCCGCGATCCCTGCGTTCTGACGCGCGAACCCGCGCGCCATCGCCGGGGAGGCGGATGGCCGTCACCCCGGCCATGGGTCGGCAAGACCGCAGGAACGCTGCAAGCGCGTTCACCTCCTCCAGGAACTCGTCCAGGGGCATCATGTCTGCGACGTCGACGGCGAAAAACAGCGCACCGTTGATCGCCGGTCCGCCTCGTGCAGCCCAGCTGAGCCCGGTGCCGTGGCCGGTGAGAATTCCCGCCAGCACTTCCGCGACGAGATGCAGGCCTGATCCTTTATGGCCGCCGAACGGCAGGGCGACCCCTCGCGGAGGTCCGGCGAATTGCGCGTAGTCTGTGGTCGGGTTTCCGGCGTGGTCCAGCATGATGCCGGCCGGAATCGGCTCGCCTTGCGCGCCGCGGCGCGCCAGCTCCCGCATGCTCATCGCCGCGGTCGTGAAGTCGAAGATGAGGTGCTGCCCGTTTGGACCGGGGATTCCGAAAGCGATGGGATCGGAGTTCCCGGTCGGCTCGGCGGACCCAAAGGTCGCGAGGCTTGCACCGCCGACGGACACGAACGCCATCCCGATCATCCCCGCGTCGGCCGCGAGCTCGACGTAATCTGCGATACGTCCGAGGTGGGCGCAGTTGCGGACCCCGACCATGCCAACGCCATGGGCATGGGCCTTCTCCACGGCGAGGGTCATGGCCCGAGTCCCGACCACCTGTCCGAGGTAGAGATCGCCGTCGATTTGCGCGGCGGCTTTCGAGTCGTGCACGACCGCGGGCTTCCCGTTCAGGCGAATCGTTCCCGCTCGGGAGCGCTGGACGTACTCGGGAAGGATTCCGATGCCGTGGGTCGAGTAGCCGCGAAGGTCGGCGCGGACGAGGAGCTCCGCGGTCAACGCCGCGTCGGCTTCGGCCACCCCGAGCGCGATGAGGACGCGTTCGGTGAACGCGACGAGACGCTTGGCGGGGAAGGTCGTCATGGGCGCTCCCGGGGGTTCTGCGCAGTTATACGGAATCTCGGGTCGGATCCAATGGATTCCATTAAGGGCCGCCATTGCTTAGGATACAAAGGGAAGACCTCGAGGAGTCCTGCATCGCAAGGGGCGGCGGGACCGCGAGATACAGGAGCAACCGATGTCCATGGTGCGGGTGACCGACGGAACTGACGGGCGGCACGATGGTGTCGCCTATCGCCAGAAGAAGCGCAGGCTCACGCGGCTTCGGGGTATGCCGGTCATCGATCTTTCGAACGCGCGCCGAATGGGGTATGTGGCCGACGTTTTGGTCGATCCAAATGTTGCCCGGGTGACCGGAATGCGCGTCGGCCCGTCTGGTGAGTTCCCCGAGCGATACATCCCAAGCGGGCGAATCCGCAGGATTGGCCAGCAAGCGGTTGTGCTCGCCGGAGCGGACGCGACGAACGATGGCGCTCGCGAAGAGGAAGACTCCGGAATCGAAGGCTACACGCTCGTGGGACTCGAGGTGATGGCCGATAGCGGCGACCGCGTGGGGTTCGTTTCGGAGGTGTACATCGACGCGGACACCCTCGGCGTCGAAGGCTACGCGCTCGCTGTCCCGCTCTGGCGGCGGCTCCTCACTGGCCGACGAATCATCGCGCCAGAACAGGTGTCGATCTGTAGCCGGGACCTCATGATCGTGCCGTCGATGGATGCCGGCTACGAGGCGGTTCGACGATCAGCCGCGTCGAGTCGCGCCGAGGCGGAGACACAAGCCCACGCGACGCCGGCTGAAGGTCGCGACGGCTGGGCCTCCCATCAGGACCCGGCGGCGTAGCCCTGCCATTTCACCCCTCCTGGTACTCCCACTGGTAGTCACGCTGCCTGTAGGCGCCATCCGGCATGATGGATTTGAGGCCGCGCTTCCCCAGCTCGATCTCGAATCGCTGGCGAATCGACGGGTCTTCATCGCAGTACTCGATCTGGTCGCGTGCCAGGTCCTCGACCTTCTCGCTATACGGGAAGAGCCCGCTCGGCGAGTGAAACGCAAAGTACCGCGCCGCATCGCCGCCGACGTTGAAGTGCTGGTGAAACCACCGGTTCGGCGGCACGAAGACGCTCCCCTCGTGCCACGGAATCACGATTTTCTCTTTCCCCTCTTCCCACATGATGGAATAGCCCTCGCCCGCGGGAATGATGATCACCACGCCAGGACCGTGGCGATGGGCCTTCTTGTACGAGCGCGCAGGAAACACGGACATGTGTGCGGTGATGGGCGCCCGCGGGAATTCGATGAAGACGGCGTGGCCTCCTGCGCCGCGCGCGCGGTACGGCACGAGCCGATCCCACGCTCGCATATCCGGGAAGAAGTTCCCCGACCAGAAGGGATGGCCATTCGCGTCGGGCCCCGTCGCGACGCGAGCTTCGGAGAAGAGGCTTGCTCCATCCCCGCCCACAACCGCCGCGTCGACGTACCCGTTGTCAAAGAAGAAGTCCGCGGACGGCATGACGGACATCGCGACCGGCAGGTAGTTGTAGTGCAGCAGGCGCGCAGGGGTCGTGCCCTGAGTGCTGGAAAGCTGGCATGCATAGGTGCGCGGAATCACAAAGACGCTGTGATCCTGCCACTCGAAGGTGATGCGTTGGTCGTCCTGCCGACCCCACAGGGTGGTCAGCCCGCGGCCCTGGACCACGTACACGATTTCGTCGAGAGCCATCCGAACGGGCGGGAGCGTATGGCCTGGCGCAATCTCCGTGACGCGAGCCTCGGAGATCCCCTCCTGGCCGGCCAGCATGAGGAACCGTGCGCGGCATTGCCGCTCGGGCCATTCTCCCAGCTCGAGGGTCCGAACGTCCTCCACGTAGTATCCGCGGTAGACGGGTACCCCCGTCGATGCAACCCATCGCTCGTACGGTGAGCCAGTCGCCTCTTGCGTCTCCGGCTGCGTCGTGCCCGCGGTCTCGACTGCCATCGCATCCTCCGCCTGTGTCCATCATGGGGCCGCTGGTCGGCTTTCTCGGCCGACGTGCAAGCCAGGATCATCATACCGTGCCGCCCCCGCCTCGGGGCGTGAGATGCGCGTAGGCAAGATCGAGGATATGATCGTTGCCACGGAAGAGATCCGTGGAGGTTGAGATGCGCTCAGACCTGGCCGTCGGAGGGAAGTTCCCCGACATTGCACTGCCCGACCACACCGGAACCGTGGTTCGTCTCTCAGAGATCACGCGCGGCGCGGACCCGCTCGCCGTCGTCTTCTATCGGGGATGGTGGTGAGGAAAATGTCAGGTGCAGTTGCGCCTGCTGACGGAATTCGAGCCCGAGCTTGCCGTGGCCTATGCGAAGATCGTCGCGGTGAGCGTCGACCCGGTTGAGGTGAACGCCGCGTTTCGCGCCGGCCTGGGAGCCAAATTCCCGATCCTATCGGACGCGGAGCGCGTGGTTCAGCAGGAGCTGGGCCTCTTGGAGCCGACCGATCTTCGTCACAAGCCGTATCTGCCGTTTGACTTCGTCCTGTATCCGGACCTTCGGATCTATAAGATCTACAACGGCTACTACTACTGGGGCCGCGCCTCCCTGGACGACCTTCGCCGCGACTTTCGCCAGATCAGCAGCGAGATCCGTCGAGACTGGGACCCCTTCAACCTACCGGAGGACGTGCTGGAGCGCGCGCGGGCTCGGGCAGCCGGAGATGGCGCGCACCATCATTCGTCCTGATCTGGCCACGGAAAGGGGCTGACGGCCAAGCCGTCAGCCCCATGCAAACCGTCTGCGGTCAGCGGCCGTTCTTCGGCAGGTCGGGGAGACGCTTCTTCTCATAGCGCCAGAAGGCGGGCTCGCCGCTGCTTCCCGCCCGTCGACGATCGGGTGTATACGGGCCTGAGGCGCGGCGAGCCAGATACTCCGTACGGTCCTGCTCGGAGACTGCCTGCGGTTGGCCAATGGCATAGGCGAGGTAGTTGAGGCGGGCCAGCTCGTAGACGGTGAGGCTCGTCTGGGTCGCCTCCTCCACGCTCGCTCCCGCCACCGTCATCCCGTGGCCGGCGAGCAGGCAAGCGCGATGGTCCCCCATCGTGTTCATGAAGTCTTCGCCCAGCTCGTCGTTGATGATGGTGAGGCTTCGCGGGTAGACCGGAACGCCCTCGGTGATGAGTCGGAGCGAGGCGCCGCCATCGTATGCGCCGACCATCGGCACCAGCGGCCGACTCGTTCCGGTGAGCACCACCACCCAGTCCGGATGGCTATGGATGACGCTCATGACCTCTGGGCGCCGCCGAAATACCGCGAGGTGCATGGCCGTCTCGTTGGGAGCCGTCAGCCCATCCGGCGCTTCGAGCACCTCACCGTTGATGCTGATGACGATCACGTCGCGCTCGACGGCGAACTCGAGTGCCTCCTCATCCGGGCCCTTCGCCTTGATCAAAATGCGGTCGGTGCCGGGAACGCGCGCGCTCACGTGCCCCAGGGCGCCACGTGTGACGTTGCGGTTTCCGATGATCCGGCACGAGGTGGCGACCTTTTGCCGAAGCTCCCGCTCGAGCTGTGTCAAGGGCAGCGTCGTGGCCATCGTAGTCCTCCCCAAATCGGCTGGTTCTGGCGCCAGTATGGACGAAATCGTCGGACTTGGCTAGCGCTCGTTGCTGTGGGAGAATGGCGCCATCCTGGGACGCGCCCTGCGCCGGTCAGCGGCAGGCCCCGTAGGTCCGTGGCGCGACATCGGGCGAAAGGATGGGGGTGGCATCGTGGTGGCGGAGCACAACTACTTCGGCTCGGAGACCCGCTGGGTGGACGCGGGAAACAAGACGCGAGCGTTCGTGACGGTCCCGAAGCGGGGCGCGGGTCCGTTCGGCGCCGTGATCCTCGGCCACGAACGCTACGGGCTCGTTCAGCATACCCTCGACCTCGCCGCGAAGTTCGCATCGTACGGCAGGGTGTGCATCGCCCCCGACATGGCGTCGCACTGGGATGGTGACAAGGAGGCGCTTAACCGGGGTGACGCGCGTCTCGATCTTTCGGACAAGGAGATCACTGACTACTACGCGCTGAGTCTCGATTACCTGCTGGAAATGCCGGAGGTCGATAATCGCCGAATCGCCGCGATGGGAGTGTGCCAGAGCGGCAGTTATCCGCTGCTGCTGAATAGCGTTCGGCACGAGGTTTCGGCCAATCTGGTCTTCTATGGTGGCAACCAGACGGCGGAATCCGTCTTGGACCGCTGCACCGCCCCGATTCTGGGCATCTGGGGCGAGCGCGATCACGTCATCTCGCTGGATCAGGTCAACCAATTCCGGGGAACCCTCGAGCGATTGCGAAAGAGCTACGAATTCAAGGTCTATCCCGACGCGCCGCACGGCTGGCTGAACGACACGATGCCGGGGCGCTATCGGCAGCCGGAGTCAGAGGCCGCCTGGGCCCACGCGCTGGACTTCCTCGATCGTGTGGAGCGCGGCGCCTTCCCGCCCGATCGCGTTCGGTGGCGCTTCGAGGCCGACACCGCGCCAGACTACGACTACACCAAGAACGTGCGACTCGAGTGAACGGCGTCGCATGACGCTCCCGAGCCCCGGGCAGGAGGTGGCGCCCGCTGCCGCGCCCGAGCGATCGCAGAACGGCCGCGTCCACGGTGAGCCCTGGCCCACGCGCGCTCCGCTGGCGCTGCGTCCGTTGGTGGGCCTGCCGATGTTCGCGGCCCTGGGCTTCCGCGAGTACCGGTTGGTCTGGGGTGCGCAGTTCGGCAACTCCATGGGCATCGCCATGGATCAGGTGGCCCGCGGTTGGCTCATGTACGACCTCACCGGCTCCACGGTGGAGTTGGGCCTGGTCGCCGGGGTGCGCATGCTCCCCGGATTGCTGCTGAGTCCGATCGCCGGGGTGATGGCGGACCGAAGCAATCGAAAGGTGCAGCTCATCGTCGCGCAGGTTCTCAACGCCATCCTGAACTTCGTACTCGCGGCGCTGATCCTCGACCACCGCGTCGCGACCTGGCACGTGTACGTCACGGGGCTCGCCGTCGCGATCGTCCAGGTCTTCGAGATCCCAGCGCGACAATCGATGATCGCGGAAACCGTGGATCGCGCACGGCTCACGAACGCCATTGGGCTCAACTCGGTCGCATGGAACGTGAGCATGAGTCTCGGCCCGGCGGCTGCCGGGGCCCTCATCGCGACCGTGGGGCCGGGATGGTCCTACGTCGTGCAGGGCGTGATCTATGCCTTCTCGACCGTGTGGACGATCCAGCTCCGCGTGGGCGCCCGGGTGGAAGGGGCCCGATCGCCGACCGGTTCAATCCTTGCCGGCATGATCGACGGATGGCGGTACATCGCGCGCCACCCGGTGATCCGCGGTGGAATGACGATGGTGATGCTGGTCGCGCTGTTCGGCCTCTCGTTCGCGACGCTGCTTCCCGCGGTCGCGCGTGATGAGCTGCGCGTGGGCGCATCGGGTCAGGGTCTTCTCGCCACTGCCTTGGGCCTCGGAGCGCTGGCGAGCGCGTTCGTCGTAGCTGGCCAGGGCGATCGATTCCCCAAAGGTCCGGTGATGCTGATCGGCGGGGCTCTCCTGGCCGTGGCCGAAACGGCGTTTGGCCTGTCGGCCGACTTTGGCCTGTCCATGGTCCTCATGGTCGTGATTGGCGCGTGCAGTGTCACGTGCACGGTGCTCATCAACACCGTTCTTCAGCGCCATGCCGAGCCCGAGATCCGGGGACGCGTGATGAGCATGTACCAGCAGAGCCAGGTGGCCCTCACCCTTGGCGGCATCCTCGCGGGTGCCCTGGCCGCCGCCATCGGTTCACCGCACACGATCGCCCTGATGGGATTGGCGTGCCTCGCGGGCGTGGCCGTGGTCGGTGTCGGCATGCCGAGCGTCCGGGGAATTCGCCAGTAGCGGGCAGCTCAGCGCTTCAGCTTCTCGATGAAGTCCTTCCGGGCTTTCGCGACTTTCGGCGCGACGACGACCTGGCAGTAGGGCTGGAATGGGTTGCGCGCGAAATAGTTCTGGTGATATTCCTCGGCCGGGTAAAAGGCAGTCAGCGGCTCGACGGCGGTCACAATGGGCGCATCGAACAGGCCCCGCTCGGTTAGGGCGGCGATCGTCTGCTGGGCGGCCGCGTGCTGCTCGGCGGTGTGATAGAGGATGATGGACCGGTACTGCGTGCCGACGTCGTGTCCCTGGCGATTGAGTGTCGTCGGATCGTGGATGGTGAAGAAGACGTCCAGGAGATCGCGATAGGAAGTCACCGTGGGGTCGAAGGTGACCTGCGTGACCTCCGCGTGACCGGTGGCGCCGGTACATACCTGCTCGTAGGATGGATTCGCGACATGACCGCCGGCGTAGCCGGACACGACGCGCTCAACGCCGCGGAGCTGGAGAAACACGGCCTCCAGGCACCAGAAGCAGCCGCCGCCAAAGGTCGCGATCTCACGCTGCTCGTCCGATTCCTGCATAATCCCTTGTCCCCGATAAGAGGTTCTCGATCTGACCCGCGAACGTCCCCATCCTACACCACGTGAGGAGAGTGCGATGCGCATGATGGTGAAGTTCCGATTCCCGACCGACGTTGGCAACGACGCGCTGCGAAGCGGTCGGGTCGCGAAGGTCATGCAGATGCTGCAGGAGGACCTGAAGCCCGAGGCGGCGTACTTCTATCCCGAGCTGGGCGACCGGGCCGGCTTCTTCGTGATCAACATGACCGAGTCGTCCCAGGTGGCAGAAGTGGCCGAGCGCTTCTTTTTTGGACTCGACGCCGAAATCGAGATGACCCCGGTCATGAGCGCCGAAGATCTTCAGAAGGGCCTCGGAACTGTCGAGGGAATCGTCAAGAAGTACGGCTGAGCCTATCCCCCGATAATCGGGCCCATATCCGGATCCACGGGCGTGCCCTTTTTTGCGCACTCCTCGAGGAAAATCCGTTTCAACTCGGCCATGGTCTCCGGGGGGATGTCGTCATAGTCCATCTGTTGGCCGCCCTTCTTGGTGCTGACCATCGTGCGCTCGTGGAAGCGGCTGACCATGTTCTTCCGGCTGCTCAGCTTGAGGGCGAGGTGACGCCCCGGCTCGCGGCTGGTGATGCAGTGCTGGTGCCACCACCACGTCGGCGGCACGATAAGCGTGCCCACCTTCCAGTCCTCTTTGATCTTGTTGTCTTCGCCGCCGTCCGGCCACAGGACCGAATAGCCTTCGCCGCGGATCCAGAGCACATGGGCCGCGGGCCCATGGCGGTGGAGCTTGGTGAAGGTGCCGCCGGGGGCTTCGAGGATGTGGGAGCCCATCACGCCGTTGGCCAGCTCGAAGCTGTAGCCGCGGGTGCGAATCCCCCGCGAGATCTCTGAGTTCTCGCGCGGCTTGTATAGCTCGATCCGGCTGATATCGGGCCAGAGGTTGCTGAAGCACACGTCGGTCGGCTCGCCCCACCCTTCGAACACGCGGGTCTTCACCTCGGGATTGAAGTAGTCTTCCTCCTCGGCGAAGCGGTCGGTGAAGCGGAAGTCGTTGTTGAAGATGAAGTCGTCGTTGCGGATGAAGTTCATCATCGTGGGCGCGGTGGTCGTGGCGATGTAGCGGGCGGGCTCGGTGCCCGACAGGTTGTAGTGCTGGAACCAGGCGTTGAGGGGAATGGCGAATAGGCTTCCTGGTCCCCATTCGAAGCTGCGCTTGTTCTGTTCGTCGTACCAGACGCTGGTACTGCCCCGGCCCTTGAGGATATAGACCAGCTCCTCGAACATGTGCCGCTGGGGATTGAGCTTCCGCGTGGGCGGGATCTCCTGCACATACGCGGCGGCCTGCTCGGCGGCGCCATCCAGGGCGATGTGTACGGCGTAACCGTCGGTGCGCGGCCAGTACCGGAGCGGCTGCGTGAAGACGTCTTCGACGCGGTGGCCGCGGATCAGCTCGAGCCCTTCCCGCGCGACCCAATCGTCATAGTAGAGTCGGTGCCACCAGCGGTCCGGATCCTGCATGCATAACTCCAAACAGTGATGATCTGTGCAGCCATGAACGGGCGGGTTGCGCGCATCGGGAGCTATCCAGACGCGCGCACTTCGGCGCCTACTTAGTTCCAGACGGTTATAGCGGCCATTTCCGGTGTGAGCCCGCGCATGTTGATCGCCTCCGCCTCGACGTCGCCTGCGCGGCGGAAGGATCGGCGATTCGTGGGCGGCTTCTTCGGCGGGATCGTCGCGACCTGGAGCAGAACCGCCGTCTCGTCCGTGTCGTTGCAGAGCTGGTAATAGTGGCCGGCCTTGATGTGGACCAACTCGCCGGGGCTCAGCGTTACCTCTTCACCGGGATTGATGCCACGAATGGTCAGGCGCCCTTGCCAACACGTGAAGATGTGCTCGGAGCCGGGATGGCAGTGCATCTCGTCGCGCCGGTGGGGTGGGTACACATTGATGGCCACCTGGGCGTAGCGGTTCTCCGTCAGTCCGATGCGCGACCCGCGCTGCTTCACGACGGCATTGGCGGGAATGCTCGCGACCTGCCAGCTCGGTGTCGTCAGCATTTGGCGATCGACCACATTCTCCCGCGGGCCGCCCTCGCCCACGTTGTCGTCGGTGTGCCCTCGGAGCCGAGCCTGGACCTTTGCGTCAATTGCCACGGCGCTCACCTCGCGATTCGAACTCATGCTGGCGACAAGTATAGCGGCGATCTCGATCGACCACAGCCGCTGGCCAACTCCTTGCCAACTGACGAGCCGATCGGCTGGTCCCGGTGAAATGCGTTCCGGTATTCTGGCTCGGCGAGATCAACCTCTCGAAAGTGGAGATTATTTGTGACGTCCATCACTTCCCGCGGCGCGCGTACGCGTGCCGCCTGCCTGCTCGCTGCATGGGCCATCTCGATGTCCGCATGCGGCACCCCTCCGTCCAGCGTCCCAAGTTCCAGTGGGCCTGGTCCGGCGGCGCCGACCGGAACGCGCAAGGCGATCACCATTGCCGCGACGGCAAGCGTGAAGGGCATGGGCATTATGGGCTCGTCGACCGGCGCAGGGGGGTGGGCATCGATTATCGAGATCAACACCAACGGGCTGATCACGTCCGACGCGCACGCCCACGAGCCAGCCGGCCAACTTGCCGCGTCGGTCCCCTCCATCGATGATGGAAGCATCCAGCTCCTCAATGATGGCCGTATGCGGGTGACGTACCACCTTCGACCCGGAATCACCTGGCAGGACGGGGCTCCTTTCACGGCCGGCGACCTCGTTTTTTCGGGGAAGGTCCTCACCGACCGCGGGCTTCCGAACAACTACGCGTACGCGGCCAAGCTCATCGACGCGTTCGATGCTCCCGACGATCTGACCTTCAACCTCACGTTCAAGCGGCCGTACATCAACGGGGCGGCGCTCGGATTCACGCAATTTTGGCCGCAGCCGGAGCACCTTCTGGGTGACGCGTATCAGCGCTATCTCCAGACGCAGGACGCGGACGAGTTCTCGGAGCTTCCCTACTGGACGACCGCGTACGTGCACCTTGGGCCCTTCCGCCTCACGTCGTACGAGGCGGGCCAACAGCTCGACTTCGAGGCGTATGATGGGTACTTCCTGGGTCGCCCGAAGCTGGACGTGATCCACGTTCGTTTCTTCGCCGACGAGAACGCCCTGTTCACGAACCTCCTGGCGGGCAGCGTGGACATCATGGTGAGTCAGGCGATCAGCACGCAGCTCGGGTTCCAGTTAAAGGACCGGTGGGATAGCTCGGGCGAGGGCACCGTGTACACCGTCCTGACCGGTACGCGATTCCTCGTGCCGCAATTCCGGCCCTCGGTGCAAACGGAGCCGGCCAATCTCGACCCCCGGGTGCGCGGGGCGCTATACCAGGCCATCGATCGGGACTCGGTGTCCGAACGGGAAGGGCCGGCCTGGTCCCTTCTGCCGCCGAGCGACCACCTCTATGAGGCGACGCGCGACGGATTCCGGAGGTACCCCTACGATCCCGATCGCGCGAAAGCGATCCTTCGTGACCTTGGCTGGATCACGGGAAATGACGGAGTGCTCCATAACGTCGCCGATGGTCGCGTCTATCACAACGCCATTTGGACGACGGTTGGCGCCCGCGACTGGGAGATGGCGATCTACGCCGACTACTGGCGTCGGATCGGTCTCGAGGTGGAGGAGTTCAAGATCCCCGGTGCGCAGGTCCGAAACCTGGAATATCGCGCCCATTACCCGAGCTGGGAGGCAAGCTCAGCGGGTTCGGGCGATCAGGTCCTGGGGAGGCTGGAGGGCCCGGCGGGCTCGCCCGAGAACCGCTGGACCGGGAATCGCGGAGGATATGAGGACGCGCGCGCCGAGGAGCTGGTCGCGCGGTACAACACGAGCATCTCCCCGCGGGACCAGCTCGAGGCCATGCATGCGCTCTCGGAGTTTGTGGCGGCCGAGCTGCCGATCCTGCCGATCTACTTCGGCGCGAGCCACCTGGCAGTGCGCAAAGGCGTTCATGCCCTCGACGATGTCGACGGCGGCGCCGACCCGGCGATGCCCTACGGCACGTACACGCGCAACGCCTACCTCTGGGACCTGCAGTAGCGAACCGCCAAGCGCCCTCGCCCACGGGGCAGCGGGGGCGACCCTCACCCGGCCGCGCCACGCGGCCGACCTCTCCCACCGTGGTGGGCGATGCGACGAGGCCCCCCTTCCCCGAGGCAGCGGTCGAGCGCTGGAGGGTCCAATCACCCCTCCCCCGCCGCGGCGGAAGGGAGGGCTGGGGGCGACCCGTTACGCGAGGCCCAGCTCTCGCCATCGCGCTGCGACGCGGTTGGTTAGCTCGCGGCTCACCCGGTTGACGCGCGGGAAGTACGTGTCTTTGAGGCGCATCGTGGCGTCGATCCCCATGCCTCGGCGGGGCGGATCGTAGTCCTGCTCGTCGGTGCGGGCGGATTCGCGCGGCTCGTGCTGCTTCCCAAATATGACCTGGCCCTTATCAGGGTCCGCGGCCGAGACGACCCGCCACATCACGTCGTTCCAGTTGCGCACGTCGCAATCGTCGTCCACGACGATGACCCAACGCCACTTGTCCAGCGCCCAGACGGCATCCATGATGCGCTTCGGGTCGTCCTTGTCGCGGATCTCGGCGGAAACAATCATCATGCCCATGCGCCCGACCTCGGGGAAGTACGCCTCGCGGATGTTGGGCATGCCCGCCTCCTTCTGGAGTCGAGTGAGGAACGACCCGCTCCGGAAGAGCTGGCGCGGGTAGTCCTCGATGAGCTGGCAGATGAGGCCGTAGCTGATCGGATTTCGGCGGTGCGTGATGCAGTTGATCTTGATGACGAAGGCGTTCTTGTTCTCGCCGTAGAACCCGGTCGACTCGCCGTGAGGGCCCTCTTCGGTCCGGGCGTGCGGGAGCGCCTCCCCCTCAAGCACGATCTCGGCGTTGGCCGGCACCAGCAGGTCGTTCGTCTCGCACTTGACCAGCTCGGTAGGCTCGCCTCGCCATGCACCGGCCGCCTCGTATTCGGTTTGTCCCTCCTCGTCGGCCGGCACCGGTGAGCCGGTCGCGAGGCTGAGATATGGGTCCATGCCCAGCACGATGGCCACGGGGGTCGGCTTGTCCTGCTCCTCGTTCATCAGGATGTGGTCGCCGCCCGACGGGTTGGAACGGCTTCGCGTACCACCGGACCAGGAGACCGTGTTCTTGTCCTTGATCATCGCCCGATACGATCCCATGTTCAGGTGCCCGTTGACCGGATCGCGCGTGATGAGGCCGGCGGTCGTGGCGATGTACTGCCCACCGTCGTACTCGTGCCACGTCGGGGTGGGGAACTTGAAGAGGTCCACGTCGTCACCTTTGACGACGACTTCCTTTACCGGGCCCGTGGGGACGATGCGCGATGGAATCCGGTTCCTCATGCCGAACACGAGCTTCTGGTAGATTTGCGCCTCGTCGGGCTCGGTGCCGAATGCGAGGCCGAGCTGCCGGTTGTTCGAAACCAGATTGACGACGAGTGGCATCCCCGGGTACCCCTTGACGTTCTCGAAGAGGAGCGCTGGCCCCCCTTGCTCGAGGGAGCGCGCGGCGATGGCGCCGATCTCGTGTTTGAGATCGACCTCCGCCGTCACGTGCCGCAGCAGCCCCGCTTCCTCCAGCGCAGCCATGTACGAGCGCATGTCCTTGTAGCCGCCGGTCTGGGTCTTCGCGGGCTCTGTCGCAGCCATCCTGGCCTCCTCCGGGAATTTCCAAACATCGAATGTTCGCCTCAACGGAATAGTACTGCGCCGTTCGCCATTTGGCCCGTAGGCCGCGTTTTGCCGGAGCATGCGGCACGTCTCGGGCGCCGCTCAGGGCCCACGAATTTGCTCGGATACGCGGCCTTGCGGTGAGATATGATGGACAGACGAGGGAGGAGCACTCGCGAAGCCAGGAGGAGCGCATGAGCGAGATCGAGCTTCGGGTAAATGGAGGCTCGTACACGGTTGACGTGGATCCGAGCACACCGCTGCTCTACGTGCTGCGTAACGACCTGGGCCTCAGCGGCCCAAAGTTCGGCTGCGGCCTCGGGCAATGTGGGGCCTGCACGGTCATTATCGGAAGCCAGGCGGCTCGGTCGTGTCAGGAATTGGTGAGCCGCGCGGCGCGCTTTGAGATCACGACGCTCGAGGGGCTTGGGACCGAGGACGACCCCCATCCGATTCAGCAGGCGTTCATCGACGAACAGGCCGCCCAATGCGGGTATTGCATCAACGGCATGATCATGACCGCGAAGGCGTACGTCGACCGCAACCCAAACGCGGATGACGACGAAATCCGGCATGCCCTCGACGGAAACCTGTGTCGGTGCGGGACCCACCTGCGCATTCTCCGGGCCGTGGCCCGCTACGCCCAGGAGGTGCGGTCATGAGGGGCGACCGTCGCCTTTTAGAAGCCCGGACCGCCATCGAGACGCTCGGTTACCAGGAGATCACCCGTCGAGACCTGCTGAAAGCTAGCGGCGCGCTTGTCATTGGGTTCAGCTTCCTGGGGGCGGCGACCCCACGCGCCACCACGGCGCTGGCCCAGGGCGGGAGGCCCGTGCCCGCGGACCTTCTGGACTCTTGGCTCTCGATCGCCCCTGATAACAGCGTCACGCTCTTTACAGGCAAGGTGGAGCTGGGAACCGGGGTGCAAACCGCCATGGCGCAGATCGCGGCGGAAGAGCTGGGCGTCGCCCTCGACCGGATGAACGTCGTGATGGGCGATACGGCGCTCACCGTAGATCAGGGAGCGACCGATGGGAGCCGCTCGATCTCCTCGGGTGGCGTTCAGGTGCGCCAGGCGGCTGCCGAGGCGCGCAATGTCCTCCTCCAGCTCGCATCGGAGAGGCTCGGCGCTCCAGCGGACGCGCTCACGGTCGAGGATGGGCTCGTGAGTGTCGTCGGCGAACCGTTGCGACAGGTGACGTACGGCGAGCTGCTGGATGGACGGCGATTCGAGCGGGAAGTGACGGGCGAGGCGGAGCCGAAGAGCGCGAGCGAGTACACGATCGTCGGCCAGCCGGTTTCTCGGATGGACTTACCGGCCAAGCTCACCGGTGCTCCGGCCTACGTCCAGGACGTCCGCCTGCCTGGGATGCTCCATGCGCGTGTCATCAAGCCACCCGCCATCGGGTCGAATCTCCTGCACGTCGACGACGGCGCTATCACCGGCCTGCCGGGCATCGTCCGCGTCATCGTGCGCGGCAACTTCGTCGGTGTGGTGGCGGAACGCGAGGAGCAGGCGATCGACGCCGCCGAGCGCTTGAACGTCACCTGGTCGGATTGGGCAGGCCTTCCGAAAGAGGCCGATCTCTATAGCCTTATGCGCGCCGTTCCCAGTGAGGAGAACGTCGTCTCGGACAGCGGTGGCATGGAGCAGGCGCTGGCCACATCGTCGCGGGTGGTCAAAGCGACGTACCTCTACCCGTATCAGACGCATGGGTCCATCGGCCCGTCGTGCGCGGTGGCGGACGTGCGCGAGGATGGCGCCACGATCTGGTCGCCCACCCAGGGACCTCATCGCGCCCGCCAGACGGCAGCGCGCTTGCTCGGGCTCCCGGTCGAGAGCGTCCGTGTCGTGTGGACGCCCGGCGCGGGCTGTTACGGGAGCAACGGCGCGGACGATGCGACGATGGACGCGGCCATCCTCTCGCAGGAGGTCGGTCGCCCGGTTCGGCTCCAGTGGATGCGCCAGGACGAGCACCGATGGGCGAACGCCGGTCCTGCCATGATCATGGACCTCCAGGGCGGGCTCGATTCCGCGGGCCGCGTGACCGCCTGGGACTACCAAGCCCTTACCCCCAGCCACTTCTACAACGACATCCTGACCGAGCGCCTCCTCAATCAGGAGCTGGCCGCGCCAGATGGGCCACCTGCTCGCTCGACGCCGTGGGGCGGCGAGCCACACGTCGGATACGCCTTTGGCGGGGCGGTTCGGGAGGTGGTGCGCCAGCTCCAGTCCGCCGTCTTGCGCTCCCATCCACTGCGCGCGCCGGGGCAGGTCGCGACGACGTTTGCCATCGAGTCCTTCATGGATGAGCTGGCCACTGCCGCCAAGGCCGATCCTATCGCGTTCCGACTCGCGCACCTGACCGATGCCCGCGCCATTGCGGTCCTGAAGGCCGCCGCCGAGCGCGCGCGATGGGAGCCGCGCTCGGTTCCCCAGGCCAACGTTGACGGAACCGCCCGCGGTCGCGGCGTGGCGTTGGCGCTGCGTGGGCGCACCTACGTTGCCATGATCGCGGACGTTCGCGTGGACCGGTCCAGCGGCGCGGTGCGGGTGGAGCGCGCCACCGTCGCCCACGATTGCGGACAGATCATCAATCCTGACGGCGTGCGAAACCAGATCGAGGGGAACGTGATTCAGACCACGAGCCGGGCGCTGAAAGAGGAGCTGCACTTCGACCAGGCGAACGTCACGAGCGTGGACTGGGTCTCGTATCCGATCTTGACCTTCAGCGAAGTCCCGGACGTGGACATTGTGTTGATCGATCACCCCGAGCTGCCGCCCAGCGGCGTGGGCGAGCCGGCATCGTGCCCGGTCACCGCGGCGATTGCCAATGCCATCTTCGACGCCGTCGGCGTCCGAGTTCGCCAGGTGCCCTTCACACCCGCGCGGGTCCAGGCCGCGCTCGACGCTGCCCGCGGCTGATGCGGGCGCCGAGATGACGATTACGACGCAGTCGGTGTCCTTTCGGTCGCCAGACGGTCTGGACGTCCCGGCTCACCTGGCGCGGCCGGAGGGGGCTGGGCCGCACTCCGCGGTGGTGATGTGTTACGAGCTGTGGGGGATGGCGGATACGCCGGAGGGCGGTCCTCACATGCGCGACGTGGCGGCGCGGTTTGCCGCGGCCGGGTACGTGGCACTCATTCCCGACGTTTACGCGGCCCGTGGCGAATCCCCACGTCTCGAGAACGGCGCCGTCGTTGGGGGCCCGTCTGATGAGGCGGCGCAGACGGACCTCTGCGCCGCCGTCCGCTGGCTCGCAGATCAGCCGTTCGTGAAGGGCGACGCAATCGGCGTCATCGGTTGGTGCGGTGGAGGGAGGTACGCGCTGTTCCTCGCCGCACGGTGCCCGAACGTACGGGCTGCCGCGTCCTTCTACGGTCGCCCTGTCAACCGCGCCATCACCGATCGGCAGCCAGTCTCGCCGATCGATCTCGTTCCTGACATGGCGTGCCCCGTCTTCGGTGCCTATGGTGACGCGGACCAGGCGATTCCGATCGAGGGCGTCCGCCAGCTCGAAGCCGCATTCCAAAAGGCCGGTCGGGCGCACGAGATCCACGTCTACGCAGGCGCTGGCCATGCCTTCATGAACGACCAGCGTGATAGCTACCGGGAGCTGGCTGCGACGGACGCCTGGCGGCGCGTCATGCGCTTCTTTGGGAAGCACCTCGGCTGATCATTGCTGTCCGAGAAGTCGAGCGATGAAGAAGGCGGCCCCTGCCGCGAGGCCACCGACGAGAACGGTTTGGAGCGCGCTTCGCAGGGGCCGAGTGCCCGTGAATCGGCCCTTGACGCCGCCGAATGCCAGGAGCGCGACGAGGGTGACGATTACCGAGGCCGGAAGCGCCGACCGGGTATCGGGCATCACGAAATACGGAGCGAGCGGGATGAGTCCCCCCGCGATGTAGGCCCCCGCGATCGTCGCGGCGGAGCTGACGGCGCGCATCGGGTCCGGTCGCTCGATCCCCAGCTCGAAGCGCATCATGAAGTCGACCCAGCTCCGTGGTCGGCTCCGAAGCGAGTGGACGATGGGCGCGATCTGGGTGTCGGTCAGCCCGTAGTCCCGAAAGATGGCCGCCGTCTCGGCCGCCTCCTCCTGAGGCATCGACCCGACTTCGCGCTCCTCCCGCAAACGCTCGCTCGCGTAGTGCTCGGCGTCGCTGCGGGCCGCCAGATATCCCCCGAGCCCCATGGCGATAGACCCCGCGGCCACCTCGGCGAGGCCCGCCATCACCACGATTCGCGCCGAATCGACTGCGCCGGAGAGGCCGGCGGCCAGCGCGAACGGCACGGTGAGGCCGTCGGACATGCCGATGACGATGTCGCGAACAGCCTCGCTCGCGGTGAAGTGGCGCTCGTGGTGGGGCGTCTGCGGCACAGAGCTGCCTCGCCCGCTACTTCACCGGCCCGGTGTACTGCGCGATGTAGAGGCCGCCGTTGATGCGATCGCCGGCGTAGCACATGCCGTCCGCGTCGACGTAGAGGTCGTTGAGCTGGATGTTCCGCTGGCCCTCCGGCGGTGGCGGGCGGAAGAAGCCGATCTCCTGGGGCCGGTCCGCGTCCGAGATGTCGTGGACGCGCACCCCCGCGTTGAACCACGTCGAGAAGATGAACTGCTCGCTCACGAAGCTGCCGGCATAGTTTTCGTGGATATTATGGGGGCCAAACCGGTCGCCGAGATCGTAGAAGCTCTCGACGCCTGTGCTCTTGAGGGGCTTGGGGCGCGGGAAGCTGCTGATCATGACCGGCTGGCGCTCATCGCGAATGTCGATCATCCAAATGCGCCGGTCGCGATCCCGCTCGTGCGGAGACATGTGCGCCTCACACACCTCGACCAGGAGTCCACGGCCGGGCAGCGGCATTGATGTGTGCGCGAAGCCCGCGTAGGGTGGACACCAATTCACCCGGCTCACCACGCGGATGTTTCCCATGTCGCTGATGTCGAGGATCACCAGCCCCGCGTCTGTGCAGGAGCAGTAGCCACGGTCGCCGAGGGGGATGACGCCGTGGACGGATAGCTCGTGCTGTTCGGGATCGAGCGCGACCCACGGATTCGGGTCCTCGGGGAATGTGCCCGGCACCCACCAGCATCCGGCCATCGTTGGATTTCGCGGGTCGGAGAGGTCGACGATGTGGTAGCCCTGGTTCTTGGCGCCGCGGACCTGCGACGAGATGTGCGCGTATGGCATATCGCGGAACCACATCCGGTGCACGCCGCGCCGCCCTTGCACGTGGTAGAAGCCGATCTGCTGGGGGTCGGTGGGGTCATCGAGGCTGTAGACGATGACCCCGCACACGGGTGGGTCGTCGTCGGCCTTCTTCACGTAGGGGAGCGACTCGCTGTTTTGGATCATGATGTTGCCGACGATCTGGACCTTGTGGCTGTGGGCATTCTTCGACTTCGGGATTTGCCGCACCATCTTGGGGTTCTCGACATCGGAAACATCTAGAATCGATAGGGCCAGATCGTTGTAGCCGACGTGGGCGACGTAGACGAAGTCGCCCTTCTTCACGATCTGCATGGCGTCGCCGACGCCGTTCAGGTCGTGGTGGGCTACTGGGCGGAAGTTCTCCGCCTCGCACCGATTTGCGAGGTCACGCAGGCGGGTCGCGGTCTGGGCCATCGGTCGGCTCCTTTCGCCCCATTTGTCCTTTCCAGCATCGTAGTCAGGGCATTCCGTCGCGTCAACGGCTCCGTCAGCCTCTCGATCGCGACGCGGCGACCTCCGGATTCGCGATGTTGATCGGGCTGCCGTCGAGGAAGGCTTCGATGTCCGCTGCGGCGGACTCGGCGAAAGCGCGGTAACTGTTGTCCGCGGGCCACCCGACATGCGGCGTCAAGACCACGTTGTCCAGGCCAACAAAGGGATGGTCCCTGGGCAACGGCTCCTCCCAGTAGACGTCGAGGGCGGCCCCGGCGAGCCGTCCGTCTCGCAGCATGGAGGCCAGGTAGGGCTCGTCCAAGACGCGGCCTCTGGACGTGTTGACGAGGTAGCCGTTCGGCCGCATGAGGGCGAGCTTGTCCGCCGATAGGAGCCCGCGAGTGCCCTCGTTCAGCGCGAGGTGCACCGACACGACGTCCGACGCGCGCAGCAGCTCTTCCAGCGACGCGGCGCTCCCGCCCGCCTTCGCTGCCCGCTCCTGAGTCATAGTGGGGCTCCAGGCAAGGAGGCGCATGCCGAATCCGCGTGCGCAGATCTCGCCGACCTGGGTGCCGATGCGCCCCATGCCCACGATTCCCAGCGTCTTGTCGCGCAGGCCGCGCCCGTATGGCACGTCCCACCGTCCGTCGCGAATTGCGCGATCGCTCTGCGGAATGCGGCGCATGATGGCGATCATGAGTCCAATGGTGAGCTCCACCGTCGTGCTCGACGAGCCTCCGCCAGCCGTTGCGATGAGGACTCCCGCGCGATTCACCGCGTCCACGTCGACATTGGGGCCGATGCGCCCGGTCTGCACGATGAGGCGGAGGCTGGGCGCATCGCGGAGAAAGTCCGTGTCGAATCGCGTCCGCTCGCGCAGCCCGATGACGATGTCGACGTCACGGAGGGCCTCCGCGCGCTCGGGCGGATCGAGGCGGTGATCGAACGCCCGGACTTCCGCGCGGTCTCGCAGCTTTTGGATGGCCGGCACCTCGAGAAAGGCCCCGTGGATGTCCTCGAGAATGGCTACAATCGCCACGGATCAACTCCCGTGCGGGCGCCGTCCGTTCGGCGCCGCGCGCTTGAGCCAGAGCATAGCATCTGCTGTCCCGTCGGCCGTGGCGAATTCGATTGCGCGGCGCTGGAACCGCGTGGAGGGCCCCCATGCCTGACGCAAACCAGTTCCCCCAGTTCTCCGAGAGCGAGATGATCAACCGCCATCGCGTCATGCGGCAGATCATGGAGGACGCGAAGGTCGATGCGGCCCTGATTTTCGGCGCCGGGCGATTCGCGTCTGACGTCTACTGGCTCACGGACTGGCCGGGCGGTCGCGAGGCCTACGTCCTCTGCCAACCCGCGGCCGATCCTGTCGTGCTGGCGCAGCTCTACAACCACGTACCCATGGCACGCGTGCTCTCCTGGGTGAAGGATGTCCGATGGGCGGGCCCTAGCACTGCTGCAACCGTAGTCGAGCTGCTGCGCGAGCGGCGGCTGGACGGCAAGCGCGTCGGACTGGTTGGCGCCATTCCGTTCCAGCACTTCCAGCGCATCCGAGAGGCATGCCCTGCAGCAGAGTTGATCGATCTGGGAGGCCGCCTGCGCAGCGCGCGCGCCATTCGCAGCGACGAGGAGATCGAGCGGCTCAAAATGGCCTCCAAGCTCACCGATGACTCGATCCGCGCCCTGGCCGACGCCCTCAAGCCTGGGCTACGCGAATACGAGCTGCCGGCCGTGCTCGAGCCCGTGTATCTCAAGGCTGGCGGATACGCCGGCATCCATTTCATGACCAGCATGCCGATGCGTGCGCCGAACTTTCCCGTGCCCTCGCAATTTCAATCCAATCGCACCCTTGCCGTCGGCGATTGCGTCATCACGGAGATCAGCGGCGCATACTGGGGCTACTCAGGCCAGATCCATCGGACCTTCTCGCTGGGCGAGGGACCAACACCGGAGTGGCGCGCTCTGCACGACGCGGCGGTGGAAGCGTTCGAGGTTATTGTTGGCCTGATCAAGGATGGAACCTCGACGCGCGAGGTGGAGGAAGCATCGGAGGTCATCCACCGGCGCGGCTACAGCATCTACGATGACCTGCTCCACGGCGCCAGCCAGTACCCTCCCATCATCCAGACTCGTTCGACCAGTCGTCGCGAGGGCGGCGACATGACGTTTCGCGAGAACATGGTGATCACCATTCAGCCGAACGTGATCACGCGAGACGAGCGCATGGGGCTGCAGTTCGGCGAGACCGTCGTGGTGCGTCGCGCGGGATGCGAGCCCCTCAACGCCATCCCGCGCGAGTGGATCGTCTGCGAGGGGTGAGCTCGGGTCCAGTTATTGCAGATAGCGGTGCGTTTCACCCGCCGAGCGAAGCGATCAGTCTATCGATAAACCCCTCGTCGTCGATCTGCTTGAGCCAATGGATGTCCCAGAGGGTGAGGGGATTTATGCCCTTGCCCCCTGGCCACTCAGCGCACGCGATCTCGTACGTGTTGGCGATCCCCATCGGCGTGGGGTACGGCTTCATCTCAAGATCTCCCGCGATGCAGTCGTACCAGCGCTCCAGCTCGGCACGGTCCTGATCGAGCCCCATCAGCGCGGCGCAATCGCGGGCGACGATGCCGAGAGCGTCGTCCCGTCGAAGGCGCATGAGGCACAGCGCGTGCACCGCGGCCTGGACGTACCGCTGCATGATGGAATCGTGGGTGCGGGCGAACTCCGCGGAGCACGCGTGGGAAAAGTGGCCGACGACGTCGAACTCCGGCGCAGGGAAGATGCGTAGTCCGGCCGCCAGCGCGGCCGGCATGTGCAGGTTGCTCATGAACGTGGCTGCGCATTCGCCGCTCGCCACGGTTTTCCACAACCCCCACCGCCCCACGTCGCTGTCCGACACGGTGACCGTCTCCACGCTCCCCTCGAGTCCCATGGCACGGATGCGCATGATGATGGCGTGCGGGCGACCTTGGGCGCGAATGGCGATGCGCTTGCCGCGGAGGTCCTCCAAGCTGTGCACGTCTGGCCCGACCACCATCTGCGTGTCTGACGATCGAACTGGCGCGAGGAACATGGTCGCCTTGCGCCGTCCCAGGGCGGCCTCTTCGTACAGATATTCCAGGTGCTCGCAAATCATCTCGGCCGAGCCGTCGAAGATCGCCGCTTCGTACGCGTCGTTGTCACGGATGCGTACCACGTCGACGTCGAGGTCATAGTGGCGGGCGGCCATCTCCTTGATGCAGTAGATGACCGGCGTGCGGTCGGTGTCGCGATAGGCGAGGCGTATCCTATCCATCGGTCTCCTCAGGGAGAAGATCGACAGGGATTGTACGAAACGCCAACGGGCTTCCTGATTCCAGCTAATGAGCCTAAGATGGGAGTAATGTGTCGAGGACCGCGCGGGAGGGCGCCAGGGTGGAGAGGCTGCTGAAGATCGAGCGGACGTGTGGGGATACGACGATTGGTGGGGCGCGCCGGATCGGGCTCGAGAGCGAGTCGCTGGTGATTTCGTTGCCGTTCGCACGCGTTGTCTGGTGCCGCCCGACGGCGGTGACCGTCACGGCCGATGGGCGCGTCCTGCGGCGGCTGCTCGTCGACGTCACGCGCCTCGCTCAGGTCGGCGTCATCGTCTCAGGCCTGGCCGCGCTCGGCGCCGCGCGCTGGCTCAGGCGCTGAACCAGGTTGGAGGACGACGATGACGGAACGAACCGTTTTGGATACGATGCCGGCGCCGATGGGTCTCGATCGGGCGCGAGAGATCCTGGATCGGATCGTCTCGGTCGCGCAGACGACCGCCGTGTGGAGCGTGCCGGTGGAAAAGGACGGGACGATGGTGATCACCGCATCCGAGGTCATGGCCGGCGCGGGTTTTGGCTTCGGCGGCGGCCGCGGGCCTGCGCCGTCGAATCGCAGCGGCGAGCCCGTCGGAGAGACGCATCCAGAGACGGAGTCCGCTGGCGGCGGGGTCGGCGGTGGCGGCGGCGCCAGCGCGCGCCCGGTGGCCGTGGTCCTCGTCGACGCGCATGGGGTGCGGGTTCGGCCGATTGTCGACGTGACGAAAATCGCGCTGGCCGCGCTGACCGCGTGGGGCGCGATGCTACCGGTCCTCATTCGAATGCGCCGGGGCCGCTAAACGGCCGGAGGGAAGTCGTCAATCCGAGTAGCTGATCCGGTAGAGCACGCCGCCGGCGTCGTCCGAGACGATCAGGCTTCCATCCGGGGCCTCAATGACACCCGCGGGTCGGCCCCAGCGCGAACCGTCTGGTCGTTGCCACCCGGTCGCGAAGTCCCGTGCGCTCGCCGGCCGGCCGTCCTCGAAGTGGATGCGAAGGATCTTGGGCTCGGCTGGTGGCTGCCGGTTCCACGAGCCGTGTTGCGCAACGAAGAGGTCACCCCGATATTCGCTGGGGAAGCCAACGCCTGAATAAAAGGCGAGTCCAAGGGGCGCTGAGTGCGCCTGGATGCCAACGGTGGGCGGCGTGATGTCGGAGCAGGACGCGTCAGGCGTCTGCGGCCTCGCTCGAGGGGGCTGACAGTCGGGCCAGCCGAAGTCGTCGCCCGGTCGGACGATGGTAACGAGATCCGGCGGGACCTCGTTGCCCTGGTTGTCCCGCTCGTTCACGGTCGCCCACAGGAGGCCGGTCGAGGGCTGGATCGCGAGCCCGACCGCGTTTCGGAGCCCCCAGGCGAATCGCTCCCCGTCGGTGCCGTCTGACCTGTAGCGAGCGATGGCGGCGCGTCGCTGGTCTCGCTCCTGGCAGATGTTGCACGACGAGCCGACTGAGACGTACATGCTGGAGTCGGGACCAAACACGACCGTGCGGGTGGCATGGCCCCCAACGGGGAGGTCTGGCACGGCGACCTCGGCCTGACCTACGGGCCCGGACGGATCGTACGGGTACCGGCTGATCTGGTGGGTTTCGCCCACGTACAGGAAGCCGGCGTGGATCGCGAGGCTGGACGGCCCGTCGAGACTGGAGATGAGCGGAGCCAGCGGCCCCGCGACCGGCGCGATCCCGCCGTCAACGCCAATGGGGAGCCGGTATACGGAGCCCGCAAATGACGCCACCAAAAGATTTCCCGCCGCGTCGAACGTCATGAATCGCGGCTGCGCGATGCCGGTCGCCACGAGCGAGATCGAGAAGCCAGCGGGAAGCTCGACCTCGTGATCGACTGGCAAGAGACCGGGCGGCGTGTGGACGGCCACGGGCGCCAGATCCGGATTGGCCGTCGCCGCATCGTCCACAAGAAGGGCTGTCGCCTCCGGTTCCATCCCCGCCACCCGCAGCCGCGACACGGCAGGCAGCGCAAAAGCCCGGTCCCCGTGGACGACCGGGCCCAGCCCGCCAGTCCGCGCGAGGTAGAGAATCGCGACGTTGGCGGACAGGACGAGCACGAGGACCACGCGGCGGATGAGGGGCACGAGTCTCGATCGTGGCATTGTGCTCAAGGAACGCTCAAACCGACCGGGCGGATTCGTGTTGTCTGCGACTCCGTGCGCGCCGGATCCCAGCGCTAGGCGTTCACCCGCTCCAGCGCATTGAGGACGCGTTCGGGGGTGATGGGCAGCTCGGTGATCGGGGCGCCGATGGCGTCGGCGACCGCGTTGGCCAGGGCGCCCGCGGTCGGCATGATCGGGATCTCGCCGATCGCTTTGGATTCGAAGGGCCCGGGCCCCGTCGTCCGAATGTTGACGGTCGTGAGCTCTGGCAGGTCGCGCATCGTTGGAACCTTGTAGTCCCCGAAGTTGCCCGTCGTGATGCGCCCCTGGTCCGTTGCCAGCTCCTCCATCATGGCGTAGCCCATGCCCTGGACAATGGCGCCTTCGATCTGCCCCTGATGGCCGATAGCGTTGATAATCGTTCCCACGTCCTGCACGCTCGCCATCTTACAGACGCGAACCTCGCCGGTTTCTGGGTCGACCTCCACTTCCGCCGCCTGGGTGCAGTAGCCGACGTCGGGGCTGCGGGGGGTCGTAATGGTTACCTGGGCGTGCGCGGCGGGATCGCCCGGCCGGACCATCTCGGTCGCCAGGTCTTCGAGCGACAGGAAGCGCCCGTTCGGGGCTCGCCATCCACCCTGTCCCGTGCCGCTGGCGCCGGCGCGTACCCAGTCGGCCTCCGCCGCTCCGAGCGCCTGCGCTGCCAGCGGCGTAAGCTGCGCCTTCACCTGCTCGCACGCGTCGATGGCGGCGTGGCCGGCTACGTTCGTCATCCGGCTCGCGCCCGCGCCCACGTCGACGGGGAGGGCGTCGGTGCTGCCTCGAACTAGCCGCACCCGGCTCATCGGGACGCCGAAGCTCTCCGCGACGACCTGCGCCACTACCGTCAGGCCGCCGGTCCCGTTGTCGGGCATCGCCGTCACCGCCGTGATCGTGCCGTCGGGATTCACCGTTACATCGGACGAGCCTTCCCCCACGCCAGTCTGCCGCATGACGATGCTGACCCCGCGTCCAACCAAGCGTGTTCCATCGGCGCTCCGCCGTGACGATGTCCGACGATCCCAGTCGATGGCGAGCGCCGCCTCCCGGAGGACCTGACGCGAGACGTCTTCACGCCCATCGTGCGTCCGCCGGGGGAGGTTCCGCTCGCGCAGCTCCACCGGGTCCATGCCCAGCTCGCGCGCGAGCAAGTCGATCTGCGCCTCAACGGCGTAGAGGACCTGCGGCGAACCCGGTGCGCGCATGTATCCACAGGGAACCTGATTCGTGTAGATGCAGTACGCCTCGATGCGGAAATTCGGGATCTGATAGACGCCCGCGGCTCGCGCCGCCCCGCCCAGCATGCCGTTTGCCGATGGCTTGAAGGCGCCATACGCTCCACTGTTGAAGATGACTCTCGCGTCCCAGGCGACGATCGTCCCGTCGCGTCGCGCGCCGGACCGAAGGGTGACGACCGATGGATGTCGAGGCGACGTCGCAGTCAGATCCTCGTTGGCTGAGTTGACGAACTTGACCGGACGGCCGAGCTGCCGCGCCAGATAGTACGCGGTCGCAATGTCTCCCGGAGCCCCTTTGGAGCCGAAGTCGGCTCCAACGGTGACCGGATGGATCAGAATGTCGTCCTCCGGCCGGTCGATGATGGTCGCCAGCTCGCTCCTCAGATTGAAGGGCACCTTGTTCGTGGCCCAGACTTCAACTCGATCGCCGCGCCCGTCGGCACGATTGGTGATCGCGACCACAAAGGATGAGGGCTCGAGGTAGCCCTGGTGGGAGAGGTGCGTACGAAAGGTGTTCTCGACCACGACGTCCGCCTCCCGGAATCCATCGGCGGGATCGCCTCGGCCCCACACCTGGTAGGCGCACACGTTCGGTATCCCCGCCGGAATCTCCGCGTCGAACCCGACGTACGATCGGACGTCTGGATGCACGAGGGGCGCGCCCGGCTCCATGGCGGCCACGGGATCGAATACGGCCGGCAGCTCCTGATACTCCACATCGACGCGAAGCGCGCCCTCCTCCGCCGCATCCGGCGCGTCGGCCACCACCACGGCGACCTTGTCTCCCACGAATCGGACGCGGTCTCCGCATAGGACGGGGTTGTCCTTGAGGCGGCGCCCGATGAGTCGGTTGGGGAAGTCCGCCGCAGTCAGGACGGCGCGGACGCCGGGTACCGCGAGCGCGCGGTCTTTCTTGATTGCGACGATCCGAGCGTGGGGATATGGGCTGCGAACGTTCCGCGCCCACAGGACGTCCCGCGGCGTCACATCGGCGGAGTAGGTCGCCCGGCCGACCACTTTGTCCGGTCCCTCGACGCGAGGGATCGCCTTCCCAACGACGGTAAAGGGCACAGCCGCGGCCATCCTCCACCTCCGCACGTGTGAGCAGTCACGCGAGGTGACAAGCCAGTCAGGGCTCGGGCTGAATAATACCGTGGCCAAAGGATCCGAATCAGGCGGTTCCGCGCGTCGGCGGAACTACCCGAAAGCCCGTGACGCGCCACCCATCTGGGTGTGGTCGGGCTTCTCCCACTGACTCCATGCTGGTCTCAGGCGCAGCACACAGTACGGCTCCCGATCGGATCGCCAGTTTCTCTCCGTCAGGACAGCCTTAACTCGCCGGCCGCCGATCGACGGAAGGAGCGCATCCGTGCCCATTGACGAGCGTATGAGGTTCCTCAGAGTCGCGCATAGCTCTCCAGGCGCGTTGACGCACCGAGGCCGGACGTGAGCGCCATGGGGACGCCGGTCCCAATCGATCCGCACACAGCCAGGCGGCTCATACTCGACGAGCTGTTCGATCTGTCGCTCTACACGTCGCTCAGGCCCCAGACGACCGGCGCCCTAGCGCAGACGCTCGCAGCACTGATGCAGACCGAAACGAAGCACCGAGATGTGTGGCAAGAGCTGTTCGGCGTTCGCATCGAGCGCCTGGACTGGACGCGGAAGGTCAAGCTGTGGGTTCTGTTGGTGACCTGCCGCCTGTTCGGTGACGCTGCCGTGTACCTCGTTCTGGAAGCCATTGAGGTCCGTGGAATCGCGAAATATCTGAGCCTGTGGGAGCGCTATCGGGAAACGGCGCTCGAAGGACCGATCCGCTCCGTGCTCCAGGATGAGTTCCAGCACGAAGACGCGATTGTCTCGGAAACCTCAGGGAATCGGGTCAGGCCGGAGCGGGTGGGCAACGTGCTGCTGGGGTTCAACGACGGGTTGGTGGAGATGGTCGGCGCGATGAGCGGATTCTTCGCCGCCTTCGGGAGCACGGCTCTAGTGCTGCCCGCAGCGGCAAGCGTCGCGGTGGCCGGGGGTTTCTCGATGGCGGCTGGTGCCTATTCTGCTGCCAGTTCTGAGGCCGAAGTTGGTGGCACCGAGCTCCGCAAACAGCACTTCCTGGGCAACGTTGAAGGAAGAGCCGCGACTCCTGAACGACCGGTCAGCGCTGCCAGGCTGGTTGGTCTCGGGTATGTCGCCGGGGCGCTCGTGCCCATCCTGCCCGTTGTGTTCGGCGCAAACTCGATCTGGGCGTCGGTCGTCGCAGCCGCGATCGCGGTCGTGCTGGTTTCGGGCTTGCTGTCATTTGTTGCGGGGATGGCGCTCAAACGACGCACCGCGACCAACCTCTTACTCACCGGGGCAAGCGTGGCGATCACGTACAGTATCGGCCTTCTCATGAAGATCGTCTGGGGCGTTTCGGTCTAGGGACTCGCCGGAGGCGCTTCCGCGCTCTCGCTGGATTGCGACAGGATGGCTGGCGCAGTGGCCGGCGTAGGCGTCGCCGACGCTTGCTCCAGCGTCCGCGCGATGGTCGCGCGGATCGCGTCCTTGTCCGGGAGCAGGAGTGCTGCGCCGTCGTAGCCGCGAAAGTCGCGGACCAGCGGGTACTGGATCTCGAGTGACGTCAGCGCGCTGGTGTCCATCTGGCTGGCGAGTTTCCCCAGGCTCAGCAGCTCGGCCGGCGAGATGTCCGTCTGCACAGCGCGGAGACCCTGATCCACCAGCGCCGGAAGCCGTGTGAGCAGGTTCTGGCGCAGCACGCGGTCGCGCATGGCGAGCAGGACCTGCTGCTGGCGCCCCATGCGGCCGAAGTCGCTGTCGGCGTGCCGAGTCCGCGCGTATTTGAGGGCCGTCGCGCCATCCATGAGCTGCGGACCCGGAGCA
>DASRDP010000154.1 GCA_035652535.1 Chloroflexota bacterium | reverse complement strand
TCTGCGCTTCCGGGCTATGACGTCGCCTCGATGGGCGCTGTCATCGCGGATCTCCCCCCTGCTGCCTGACTCGTCGCCTCTCCCAGATGGGAGCGACTCAACCGGACCTCCGCGGAAAGGTCCGCGATGTCTTGCGCGGGTCAGTCGGGAAGAAAGTCCAGCAGCGCCTTGTTGAACTCGTCGGGCCGTTCGGTCGGGATGAAGTGGTCGCAGTCCTCGATGATGACCATCTTCGAACCCTTGATGAGCTGGTGGGTCTGTTGACCCAGCTCCAACGCGTTCGTCGAGTCCTGGCGCCCCCACAAGACGAGGGTTGGAGCCGTGATGTAGGGCATGCGGCGCAACGTGTTGTACCGCGCGCGGGTGATGGGGTTGTTCATATGGTTGAGGATGCGCTGATACGCCTCCACGGCGCCCGGAATCTGCGCTTTCGCGTACTCCTTGTCTGCGAGCGCTTCAAAGTCAACGTCGGAGTTCTTGATCCGCGACTTGAGCTGTGAAAGGAGCTGATCGCGCGTCGGCGCTTTGAATTGCGTCATGCTGGCGAGGGTACGCGTCGCGGCGCCCCCGCTCGCGACGAGAACGAGCTTGTCCACGCGGTTGGGGCTCTCGTACGCCAGAAGGGTCGCAAGCCATCCGCCCATGGAGTGTCCGACGATGTGCGAGCTGGACAGCCCGAGGACGTCCTGGAACTCGCGAATGAAATCGACGAGGTACGCGAAGGAGTATTCGAGATCGAGTCGGTCACCAAGCCCCCAGCCGAGAAAGTCGGGTGCGATGACTCGCAGCTTCTCACTCAGCGGGCCCATGTTGAGGAACCAGTTGTCCGCGCCACCCGTGAACCCCACGCCGTGCAGAAGAAGCGTAGGATGCCCGACACCGGCGTCCAGGTAACGCGTTCGCCCATGGCTCATGGTCACGAATTTTTCTTCCACGTTGGTCGCGATCACCGTGCCCTCCCCGACGAGTGTCCTGGTGGCGCGCAGCGCCCGATGAATGGTACAGCGGGAGCAGCGCTGCGCAAAAAACGCCGCAGAATCGCTCTGGGGGCGAACCGGTACAATCTAGCGTTCGGAGGGAACATTCGTGGGTGCGCCGGTACTTGTCGGAATGAGCGGGGGTGTCGATAGCTCGGTCGCGGCCGCTCTGCTGGTCGAGCAGGGCTACCGGGTCATCGGAATCACGCTGAACGTCTGGCCGGAGGGCTCCGGTGTCGGAGTCGTGGAGCGTGAGGATGCCTGCTGCGCGCTGGGCGCCGTGGAGGACGCTCGCCGTGTCTGCGACCGCCTCAACGTGCCGCATTTTACCGTGAACTTTCGCGACGTGTTCCGCGCCCGCGTCATCGACAATTTCGTCCAGGAGTATCGAGGCGGCCGAACGCCGAACCCTTGCGTGCGCTGCAATCAGTTCATCAAGTTCGACGCCCTGCTCGCAAAGGCGGAGGCGCTTGGCGTGGATTTCGTGGCGACGGGCCACTACGCGCGCATTGGCCAGACGCGTTCGGGTCGCGTCGCGCTGTTAAAGGCGGCCGATGCCAGGAAGGACCAGACCTACGTCCTGTACGTCATGTCCCAGGAGCGGCTGCGCCGCACGATCTTCCCGCTCGGAAACCTGCTCAAGGAAGAGACGCGCGCGCGGGCAGAGGAGCTGGGGCTGCACGTCGCCGGAAAGCCGGAGAGCCAGGAGATCTGCTTCGTCCCGACGCGCGACTACCGCGATTACCTGCGCGAGCACGACCCGGAATCGACCAGAGAGGGCCCCATCGTGAACGAGCGGGGAGACGTTATTGGTCGACATAATGGTGTAGCCTTCTACACCGTGGGACAGCGCCGTGGCCTCGGAGTCGCCAGTGCACGGCCACTCTTCGTCACGGAGATCCGACCAGCGTCCAACACGGTGGTCGTCGGCGAGTCCCCGTCGCTGTATCGCCGGCACGCATTCGCGTCGGGCGTGAACTGGGTCGCGATCGACGGGCTTCACGGTCCGATGCGCACGCGGGCAAGAGCACGATATAAGGCGGATGAGGTAGACGCCACCATCACCCCGTACCGCGACGGGGTTCACGTCAGGTTTGATGAGCCTCAGCGCGCTATCACGCCCGGTCAGAGCATTGTCTTTTACGACGGCGACGTTGTGATCGGGGGGGGCACGCTCGAACCGTCACCGGAAAACGCCGGCGACTTCGTCGGCGCAAGCGTTGAGAACTGCCGTGTCTGAGTCAATCCCGCGTTCATCGAGCCCTCACGAGAAGCTTGACGCGCTCCGGTCGCTGCTTCGTGATATGGGGTCCGTCCTCGTCGCGTATTCCGGCGGCGTGGACTCGGCGTTCCTGCTGCGGGTCGCGGCTGACACCCTGGGCGACCGCGCGCTGGGCGCGACAGCGCGCTCGCCCAGCTATCCCCCGAGCGAGCTCGAAGCGGCAATCCAGCTCGCCCGAGAGATCGGGGCTCGCCACGTCGTCGTCGAAACCCACGAGATGGACGAGGAAGCGTATGTCTCGAACCCGGCCAACCGGTGCTTCTATTGCAAGACGGAGTTGTGGCATACGCTCACGCCGCTGGCCGAACGGGAGGGGCTGAGCGCCCGGGTGGACGGGTTCAACGCCGATGATGTGGGGGACTACCGCCCCGGGGCGGTGGCGAGTCGCCAGCAAGGCGTTCGTAGCCCGCTGCTGGAGGTCGGTCTGACCAAGAGCGAGATCCGCAGCCTCTCGCGCGAGTTGCGCCTCTCGACGTGGAACAAGCCGGCCATGGCGTGCCTCTCGTCGCGCGTGCCGTATGGAGAGCGGATCAGCCGCGAAAAGCTCGAACAGATCGACCGCGCGGAGCAGCTTCTGCGGGAGCTTGGTTTTCACCAGGTTCGAGTTCGGCACCACGGCGATGTCGCGCGCATTGAGCTGCTGCCCGCCGACGCAGCACGGTTCTTTGCCGACGGCCTGGCGCAGCCGATCTCGCGCCGGATCAGGGAGCTGGGTTTCCACTACGTGACCCTCGACCTCGAGGGTTACCGTTCGGGCAGCATGAATGAAGTATTGACGCTGCGCCCCGTCGCGAGACGCCGCAGTGAGGATCGCGATTCCGCCGGCGGACCCGGCGCTCAGCCTTGACGGGCGGATGCTCCTTGCCATAGACGTCGGCAACACGGACATAAAGCTGGGCGTCTTTGACGGCGATCAGCTCGTCGCGGCATGGCGCTGGGCGACCGACCACGTACGCATGGCGGATGAGTACGCGGCGCAGCTCGCCTGGCTTCTTCACCACCACGACCTGTCGTTCCATTCAATCGACCGGACCGTGTTATCCAGCGTCGTTCCGTCCCTCACCGTGACGTTTCTCCAGCTGACCATGCGCTACATTGGCCATGAGCCACTGGTCGTCAGCTCAGACCTGCGGGGCAACATTCCACTCATGGTCGACAACCCTCGCGAGGTCGGCGGCGATCGGATCGCCAACGCCGTCGGCGCCCGCCTGCTCTACGGGACGCCGGCCATCGTGGTGGACTTCGGTACGGCGACGAACTTCGACGTGGTGTCGGGCGACGGAGCGTTTCTCGGCGGCAGCTTCGCTCCTGGCATCCAGTCAGCGCTCGACGGTCTCCTCAGCCGCGCGGCGCGCCTGCAACGGTTCGACCTCGCTGCGCCGCCCAAGGTCATCGGCACGAACACGACGATGTGCCTCCAGTCCGGCACGATCTTTGGATACGTTGCGCTGGTTGAAGGTCTCGTGGCGCGGATCAAGGACGAGCTTGCCTCTGACGCGATTGTGATTGGAACGGGTGGGCTCGTGGACCTCATCGCCGGACACACGCGCTCCATTGGCACCGTCGATCGACACCTCACGCTCAAGGGGCTGCGTCTTCTGGCCGCGATGAATGCACCCTAAGGAGGTGGCGTGGGCTCAACGAATCCGCTCGACGCACGGCGCATCGCGCTCGGCGTAACGGGGAGCATCGCCGCGTATAAAGCGGTGGCCGTGGCGAGCGCCCTTGTACAGCAAGGCGCCCTGGTCGACGTCGTGATGACGCCGGAGGCGGCGCAGCTCGTGCAGCCGCTGAGTTTTCAGGCCATCACCCATCGCGCGGTATCCCTGGACATGTTTCACCTCCTCGCGGAAACCGAGATCGGACACGTTTCGATCGGGCGTGCGGCGGAGGCGTACGTGATCGCGCCGGCCACGGCGCACACTATTGCCAAGCTCGCCCTTGGGCTCGCCGACGACATGGTCACCACGACGGCGCTCGCGACGACGGCGCCGGTGGTCCTTGCTCCAGCCATGGAAACAGCCATGTGGCGCAACGCGGCGACCCAGAGCCATGTGGCGAGCCTCCGGCAGCGCGGCTGGACCATCGTCGAGCCTGGCATCGGCCACCTGGCGTCCGGCGCGTCCGGGGAGGGCCGCCTCGCTGATCCGGCGTGGATCGTCGATGTGACGAAGCACGTGCTCGCGGCATCCGGTGATTTGAGCGGGCGGCGGGTCGTGGTCACCGCGGGCGGCACGCGCGAACCCATCGATCCGGTTCGATTCATCGGCAATCGCTCGTCGGGAAAGATGGGGTTCGCGCTCAGCGAGGCCGCGCGCGACCGTGGGGCGTCGGTCACCCTGATCACGACGGTCGAGCCGGAGCCCCGGGCGGGAGTAACCGTTCTTCGCGTGGAGCGGGCCGCCGAGATGCGGGACGCGGTCCTCGCACTGCTTCCGAACGTGGACACGCTGATCATGGCGGCCGCCGTGGCGGACTATGCGCCAGCGGAAGCGGCGGCGCAGAAGATCAAGAAGGGCGGGCAGGAGCTGTCCATCCAGCTTGCCCTGACACCCGACGTCCTGGCGGATGTCGCCGCCGTCAAGGCCGGCGCAGCGCGTCCGGTGGTCGTGGGATTTGCCGCCGAAACCCAGGACGTGCTCGCGAACGCCAAACAGAAGCTCGTGCGCAAAGGGCTCGACCTGCTCGTCGCGAACGACGTGTCCCGATCAGACATTGGGTTTGGAAGTGACTTCAACCTTGTCACGCTCCTTTACCCCGATGGTCGCCACGTCGAGCTTCCCAAGCTCCCAAAGGTCGATGTGGCCCACGCGATTTGGGACGCGGTCATCCCGCTCATGGGCCCACCCTGACCGCTGTGCTACATTTGAGGGAGCGGCCCCTGCCCGCCTCCAGGTTCCCTATCCTTCCGGGACATCGCGAACGGACGCGCCATGGCTCCCGCCCAAGGAACGCCGAGGAGTAACGTCATTGATGAGTCGAAACGGCACGGTGACCGTCGACAAAGAGGCGATCAAACGGTCTGTCACGGAGCTTCTCCTCGCCATCGGCGAGGATCCGAGTCGGGAGGGCCTGGTCGACACGCCTCGGCGCATCGCGGAGCTGTACGAAGAGGTGCTGGAGGGGAACCAACAGGATCCGCGGGAGCTGCTCCGGGTCGGGTTCGAGGAGAACCATCAGGAGATGGTCATCGTTCGCGATATCGCCTTCTATTCTGTGTGCGAGCACCACCTCTTGCCGTTCCACGGGACGTTCCACATTGGCTACATTCCCCGCGGGCGAGTTGTCGGCATCAGCAAGCTTGCGCGCGTTGTCGACGCGTACGCGCGGCGCTTGCAGCTTCAAGAAAGGCTGACCAGTCAGATCGCCGACGTGCTCATGGAAGAGCTGCAGCCGGCCGGCGTCGCCGTCGTCGGAGCTGCCGAGCACCTGTGCATGACGATGCGCGGCGTGAAGAAGCCCGGCGCGAAGGTCGTCACCTCGGCGAACCGCGGAATCTTCCGCGACAGCGAGGCGACCCGTCTTGAGTTCTTCGCAGCGCTGGGCGACGACCGCCGGTAGCGATACCTCGCGGGCGATCCGCGGGAATTCCATGTCCGACCTTCACGAGCGCAGGGGGGCCCACAAGCCGCGTCCCCGCGCGGGCAGCGCGCATCGCGGCTCTCCTGTTCCCGTCTATCTCGGTCTCGGGTCCAACGTCGGCGATCGATCTGCCAATCTGGAAGAAGCCGTTCGTCGGCTCGAACGCGTGCCGTCAGCGCGGCTCCTTGCACTGTCGCGAGTCTACGAGACCGAGCCAGTGGGTCCCGTGCCGCAGAGCTCGTTTCTCAATGCCGTGGCTCGACTCGAAGTCGCGCTTTCGCCACCGGCGTTGCTCGTTGAGGTGAAGCGCATCGAGGTAGAGATGGGCCGCCGAGAGCCGAACGTTCGCTGGGGTCCGAGGGAGATTGACGTCGACATTCTGCTCTTCGGCGACGAGCAGATTTCCGCAGACGCGCTCGCGATACCCCACCCTGAGATGTGGAGGCGTCGCTTTGTGCTCGTTCCCTTGCTCGAGGTCCTGTCACCTGGCCGATGGTCCGAGGCCGCGCGCCGTGCGCTGGATTCGTTGGGGCCTGGGCAGGTCGTGCGCGTCTATGCCTCGCCGCCAGCGCCTCCCTTCGTTCCGACTTTTCCTGATTCGGTATAATCGGGCTGCAGCGAGCCCTCGCGACGACGCGATGGGCACGACGTCTTCGGAGGCCGCAGTGCCCAAGGCTTCACGCGGGCGGCGGCCCGCACCGAACCAAAAGAAGCGATCGCCACGGCCTGGCGCCCGGCCGATAGAAGCACGTGGCCCAGGCGCCGGGGTGCTGACCGCAGAGGAGCAGGTGCAGGCGCGCCCGAGGCCTGCTGCCCCAAGCTCTAGCCCCGTCACCATTTCGGGACTCGGAACTCGACGTGCCAACGTCGCTCCGGTGGCTCGGCGTGGATTTGCCGAGAGCGTCGCGGATTATCGATACGTCACCGGCGATCTTCAACGTATCGGAATTCTCGCAGGCAGCCTGGTCGTACTTCTGGTCGTTCTGTCGTTGTTGGTGCACTAGCCCACACCGCGCAATGACGAGCGGACGGAGCGACTTCAGCGGGATCGGGTAGGCAGGTAGCCCGGTTACGCGCCGGCAGGATCGTGGAAACGGTCCCATCGTCTTCACCTGCCAGAGGCGCTCGGCGCTGCGCGCCTCCTGCGGAAGTACCTCGGCGAGTTCTCCCGCGCAAATAGACGCCGATGGGAATGGTTGGAATGCACGCAGTAGTGACGCTCAAGCAGGTTCCTGATACCGCGGAGGTCCGCATCGATCCCCGCACGAACACCATGATCCGATCTGGCGTTCCATCCATCGTGAACCCAGACGATGTGCACGCCATCGAAGAGGCCGTCCGCCTGAAGGAGCGATTTGGCGGAAAGGTCACCGCTGTGACCATGGGGCCGAGTCAGGCCGCAGCGGCCCTGCGGGAAGCGATCTCCTACGGAGCGGACGAAGGCATCCTCTGCGGCGATCGCGGATTCGCGGGCGCCGACACGCTCGCTACGTCGTACGTGCTCTGGAAGGCGTTGACGCGGATCGACCGGGAAGAGGCGGTGGACATCGTGCTCTGCGGCCGGCAGGCGCTCGACGGGGATACGGGCCAGGTGCCGCCCGGTCTGGCGACGAGGCTGGGCTGGCCGCAACTCACGTCCGTGCTCAAGATCGAGGAGATCGATTTTGACAAACGGTTCGTCGTCGTGCATCGGCTGGTCGAAGGCGGACGGGAGGTTGTCCGTGCACGGCTTCCGGCCGTCCTGACCTGCACCCGCGAGCTGAACACGCCCCGCTATCCCACGTTTCCCAATATGGTTCGCGCGGCGAAGTACCAGCCCGTTCTCTGGGACAAGGTCGCTCTGGAGATACCCGACGATGATCCGAATATCGGCCTCAGGGGGTCGCCGACGATCGTCAGCAAGGTCTGGGCCCCCGCGCCGCGGCAGCGCCCGAACTCTCGGCTGATCGAAGGGTCGGATCCCGAGCGCGCGGCGGATGAGCTCCTTCGTGTCCTTACCGAGCTGGGGGTCGGCTCCCTCTCAGGCACGCGAGCCAGCCAGCCAACAGGCGAGAACGTTGCGGAATCGGTGGCCATCCAATGACGGCTCCAGACCGCGCGCCCGAGACGCCAGGCGCTTTCAGCGAATATCGCGGGGTCTGGGTGTACGTCCAGCACCGGCGGGGGGACGCCGCGCCGGTCTCATGGCAGCTCCTGGGAATCGCCCGTGATCTCGCGCGACAGATCAACGTACCGGTGGCCGCTGTCGTTCTCGGCTCTGGTGTTGAAGACTTGTGCCACGCCGCCATCAGCTACGGGGCGGACACGGTCTATACGATCGATGATCCGGTCCTTCTGGACTATCGGACGCAGGCATACGCCCACGGCGTGGCATCGCTGATCCAGAAGTACAAGCCGGAGATCGTGTTTTACGGTTCGACCATCCACGGTCGAGACGTCGCCGGCGCCGTCGCCACATTGGTGAAGACTGGCCTGGCAGCGGATGCGACTCAGCTCGCGGTCGAAGAAGAAGGACATCTCTTGCACGCGAGCCGCCCAGACTTCGGTGGCAAGCTCATGTCGACCATCCTCTGCAAGCGACACCGACCACAGATGGCGACCTGTCGGCCCGGCGTATTTCCTATGCCAGAACGTGACGCCAAGAGATCGGGCGAGATCGTCGAGGAGTCGCTGGGGCTCGACGAAGCCGACGTGATGACCCAGGTGGTGGAGTTCATTCCCGAGAGCAAGCACGTCGACCTCACCAATGCCGAGATCATCGTGTCCGGCGGGCGCGGGCTGGGCGGGCCAAAGGCATTCGATATGCTGTTCGACCTTGCCGACGCTATCGGGGGCGTGGTGGGAGCCTCGCGGGCTGCCGTGATGGCGGGTTGGATCCCATACCAGCACCAGGTGGGCCAGACTGGGCAGACAGTTCGACCTAAGGTGTACATCGCGTGCGGCATTTCCGGTGCGATCCAGCACCTCGTCGGCATGCAGGACTCGGACGTCATCATTGCGATCAACCAAGATCCTGATGCCCCGATCTGCAAGACGGCGGACTACGCGGTCACCGGCGACGTGTTCGAGATCGTCCCCGCGCTCACGCGACGTATTCGCGCGCTCCAGAGCACAAACGGCCGAGGCGCGAGTCCGAATGGCTCGGACGCCGAGGCCGGAGCGACGGGAGGAGCCGGATGACTCGCGGAAACGGGCTTTCCTCGGGCGCCGCGGAGTTCGACGTCGTCGTCGTGGGGGCAGGCCTGGCCGGCACCGCGGCGGCATACCTGCTCGCAAAAGCTGGCCTTAACGTCGTGTGTATCGAGCGGGGTGATGAGCCCGGAACGAAGAACGTGATGGGCGGCGTCCTGTACCGCCAGCCTACCGAGAAGATCATTCCCGGATGGTGGCGCGACGCGCCCGTCGAGCGACCGATCGTCGAAGAGCGAATGTGGCTCCTGACGCCAGACTCGATGGTGCAGGCCGGCTTCAAGTCGCTGAAGTACGCGGAAGAGCCTTACAACGCGTTTTCTGTCCTGCGCGTCAAATTCGACAAGTGGTTTGCGGAGAAAGCCGCCGCAGCGGGCGCGCTCCTGATCACGAACACCGTGGTGGAGGACGTGATTCGGGAGGACGGCCAAATCGTCGGAGTGCGAACCGGACGCGAAGAGGGCGACGTCCGCGCGCACGTCGTCATCGCCGCGGATGGCGTGAACTCACTCTTGTCGAAGAAGGCCGGTCTCCACGGCGAGCTGGCGCCCAACCACGTCGCCCTTGCGACCAAAGAAGTCATCAACATGTCCCGGGAGAAGATCGAGGACCGGTTCCTGCTCAACGGGAACGAAGGCGCCACCATCGAGGTTTTTGGCGACGCCACCATGGGCATGCTGGGTTACGGGTTCATCTACACGAATCGGGACTCGTTGTCGGTCGGCGTCGGCGCGCTCCTCTCCGACTTCATTCGCAAGAAGGTGAATCCGAACGAGCTGATGGAGCGCTTCAAGGCGCACCCAATGCTCAGAAAGCTGCTCGACGGCGGGGAATCCAAGGAGTATATGGCGCACCTGATTCCCGAAGGAGGGGCAGCAGCGATGCCACCCGTCTACACGGACGGCATGCTGGTAGTCGGCGATGCCGCCGGAATGAGTAACGCCATCTATCGCGAAGGGTCAAACCTGGCCCTGATATCCGCAAAGCTCGCCGCTCAGACCTGCATCGAGGCGCACGAGCGCGGCGACTTTTCGGCGCGAACGCTCCGGCAATACAAGATCATGCTGGACAACAGCTTCATCATGAAGGACCTCTCGCTGTACAGCAGAACCTCCCGCTTCTTCCAAGGACACCCGGAAATTCTCGAGCGTTATCCGGAGATGATCTCCGAGGCTGCGCACGAGCTTTTTTCCGTTGATAGCGTCCCGAAGCAGGAGAAGCAGCGCCGGATTCTTCGGCGGCTGATGAATCAGCGAGCGCCGTGGGATGTGGCGCGCGACGCGATTGGCGCCCTTCGTGCGTTGACGTAACGGAAGGCTGGCGTCGGGTCCGCGGCGTGAGCACGGCGCGGCAACGGCGCAACCGGAGAGTCGAATGGCAGTAGATCAGAAAACCTTTGACTTAAACGCTCGGGCGCCTAGCTCCCGAGTCGAAGAGAAGCTGTACAACGTTCGCTTCAAGACGGACGAGGCGCAGTCGCACCTTGTTATCACGGATGCCGCGCTTTGTGCCCGGTGTACCGACAAGCCGTGCACCGTGTTCTGCCCGGTTTCCGTCTACAAATGGGAGCCGGCCGACCGTAAGATCAGCGTCGGGTACGAAAAGTGCGTCGAGTGCGGCGCGTGCCGCATTGGCTGTCCGTACTACAACATCGAGTGGCGCTACCCGAAGGGCGGCTTCGGCGTTCAGTACAAGAACGGGTAACGACGAGCCGGTTTTAGTTCACCCGGGTTGCGCCAAACCAGTGCGCCGACCAGTACGCGTCGGACAGGCTGGAGATCGTCACGCCCGTTCGCTCGTCCGATGCGTGGATGAACTGGCCGCCGCCGATGTAGATGCCGTCGTGCGAAAGGCCGGCCATGTACGTGTTCTGGAAGAACACGATGTCACCCGGCTGGAGGTCGCCCCGGCTTGGATGTGCGCCGGCGTTGTACTGGCCCCACATGCCGCGCGAGATGGGTGATCCGGCCTTGCTGAAGACGTAGTAGACGAAGCCGGAACAATCGAACCCGGCCGGCGTCGTCCCGCCCCACGCGTACCGGTAGCCCTTGTAGGACATCGCGATCGAGGGCACACCGGTGGCCGATGTGGATGGCCTGAGCGCTGATGGCTGGGATGGCGAGGGCACCGGCAGATTTCGCGTCACGGTTTGTTGGCCACCTCCCCGGGAGCCGATGCTGGCGGACGCGCTGCTCCCGCCAGAGGCGCCCGGAAGGATCTTCAGCTCGGCGCCGATAGAGAGGCGATCCGCGCTCGGCAGCCGGTTGGCAATGACGATGTCGCTCGGCTCGACACCGAATCGCTTCGCGATGCTGTACACCGTGTCCCCCGGGGCGACAACGTACGTCGACGGCGTCTGCTGGCGCTCGGTCGCCGGCGGCGGTGGGGGAAGCGGGCTGGCGCCGGGCAGGATCAACTCCGTGCCGACAGTGAGATAGTCCGCGTTCTCCAAGTAATTGAAGTCGATAATGGGGCCAAGATCGACCTGGTACCGCGCTGCGATGTCGGCGAGCGTGTCGCCCGGCTGGACCGTATACATCAAACCGGAGACCGGGAGGATCGTTAGCTCGTCGCCGACGGTGATCGTGTCCGCGTTGGCCAGCTCGTTATTGTTTACGATGGTCCAAGTATCGACCCCAAAACGATCGGCAAGACCTTCTACCGTATCGCCGGGCGCAACGTGATAGACGATGGGGGATGGCGGAGCGGCCGCGGGAGCCTGAACGCGTGGCGCCGTACTCGTGGGCAGGCTCGCAATGTGGACGGTCGGGTCCGCGGCGACGGCTGGCTTGCCCCAAACCGGCACTTCCAGCTCCTGCCCGGCTACGATGACGTCCGCATCCTGAATCCCATTGGCGCTGCGAATCGCGCGGGCGTCAACCCCCAGCTTATCGGCGATCGCGAGAAGCGTGTCGCCTTCCTCGACCTTATACGTCCCAGGCGCGTCCGCGGCCAAACCCGCGGGCGCGAGGTCCGGTCGGGAGGCGGCCGCTTTACTCGCCTGGTTCTTGCCTGCGCTCGTCGAAACCAGCGGTGAGGTCAGGTCGTCTTTGTTGGGGGGCAGGATCACGACGTTTCGATCGAGCGGCTGGTCCGTTGGCTGGCTCAGGCCGTTGTATGCGAGGAGAACGCTGCTATCGATCCCCAGGGTGGCCGCCAGCTCGTCGGTTGACGTGCTCGGATCGACATTTTGGAGCATGCTGCGCGCGGGCGGGATCGTCAGCACCTGCCCGATCTGGAGGAGCCGCGGATCCGCGATCCCACTGGCGAGACTGATGGCATCGACGGACGACCCGAATCGATAGGCGATGGCGAAGAGCGTGTCGCCCTCTTGAACTGTGTAGGTCGACGGCTCCGGCACGCGGTCCGTGTCGGGTGCGCTCAGCTCCGGCCGCAGATTGGCGGCGTTGTACGCCAGGTCCGGCGCGTGGCGCGTCAGCTCGGGCAGCAGCATCCCCCGCACGGCGAGCGACGAGATCCCGAAGACCACGCCGACGGTGACGGCGATGCGCGTCGGTGATTGCGACCGAAGGAATCGAAGGGCGCCGAGCGCGCGCGCGGTGGGAATCCATCGCGGCATCCGTCTTTGGCGACGGACGCGCCGTCGGGAGCGCAGGGGTGCAGTCGTTCCAGTCACGTTCAGTACCTCAGGACGGTAGGGTGGCCGTGGCCCTGGGGGGTGCGTGGTTACGACCGGATCAGTGTTTGCTGCGACGTGCGGGAGAGGAACGCGCCCCCTCCATGAGGGATTTGGGGGCGTTACGCTGCGCCCCAGCGCGTCGGCCGGGGCGATTGGTTTGTCGAAGGCTATTGCGGAGCCGCTCGCGTCTCGGCTCCGGTCCCGTCCCCTCAGGGACAAAGGACCAATCCGGTAGGCTTCTCGAAGGCCATGTCGGGCTCCCAGCAGTGGCCTTTGCGCAAAGCTCGGCTAGTTTAGCCCGTGTTTCTTTTTGTCGTCAATCTGTGACCTTCCCATGTCTCACAAAACGCGCGCACTTTGTCACACTGCCGTAACAATGTTTACCGCTTCATCATAAAAGCGGTGCTGCTAGCCGAGCTGTTTACGCATGGTTCGGTGCTCGATTCCGGCGTCGAGGAAGATCCCGCCCTCGGCGACGAACCCGAACCGTTCGTAGAAGGGGATCGCGTGGAGCTGGCCCGCGAGCGTGAGCGTTCTCACGCCGCGGGCAACGGCAATCTCCGTGAGGCGCTCGAGCATCGCGCGGCCGATCCCCTGACGCCTGCGGTCGCGCAGCACCGCCATGCGCCCGATTCGCGCCGTCTCGGCGCTCTCGAGGATGAGCCGCCCCGTGCCGACCGGAGCGCCCTCCATCGTCGCCAGCACGTGGATGGCGCGCTCGTCCAGGTCGTCCATCTCTTCCTCGTCCGGGACGTGCTGCTCCAAGACGAAGACCTCATGGCGAATGGCCGCGCACGACGCGAACTCACGATCACTCGATGAGAGGACGACGCACGCGATCACGGGTCAGGCGAGGGGTTCCGACACCAGGGATTCGGCGGACGGCAGCTCACGACGCATGCGCGAAATGCGCGCGCGCCGGGCCGCGAGCCGCGCGGCGGCCTCTGCTTGCGCTTCCGCGATCCGGCTCGATGCCGTTCCGCCCGGGACGTCGCGCGCGTCCGCGACGGCTCGCGCGCTCATTCCGACGGCGTCGGATTCGAAGAGATGCGAAGCGCCGCGCAAGTCTTCAATCGTGAGGTCCGCGAGGTCGCATCCACGCCGCTCGCAAAGACGGACGAGGGCGCCGACCACAGCGTGGGCGTCGCGGAAGGGCAGCCCTTTTTTGGCGAGGTAATCGGCGTAGTCGGTGGCCGTCGAAAAGCCCGACGCCGCGGCCGCCTCCATCCGGTCGCGTCGCGGACGGAGGCCACGGGTCATCTCCGCCGTCAGCTCGAGGCACGAGATGGTCGTATCGACGGCGTCGAAGAGCGCCTCTTTATCCTCCTGAAGGTCTTTGTTGTATGCGAGCGGCAACCCCTTGAGGACGGTCAGCATCGCCGTCAAATGGCCGATGAGGCGGCCTGACTTGGCGCGGATCAGCTCGGCGACGTCCGGATTGCGCTTCTGCGGCATGATGCTCGACCCGGTCGCATGGGCCTCGTCGATTTGGACGAAGTCGAACTCCGCGCTCGACCAGAGGACCAACTCTTCGGCGTAACGGGAAAGGTGGATGCCCACGGTAGCCAGCGCGGCCAGATGCTCCACGACGAAGTCTCGATCGGCGACGGCGTCTATGCTGTTCCGAGAGATCGCCGCGAATCCGAGCAGCCTTGCCACTTCTGCGCGGTCGATCGGGTACGGCACGCCGGCGAGGGCGCCGCTTCCCAGGGGAAGCGTGTTCGTGCGCGCGAAGCAGTCGAAGAGCCGGTCCGCGTCGCGCTCCAGCATCTCCACATACGCGAGGAGGTGGTGGCCGAACAAAATGGGCTGCGCATGCTGGAGGTGCGTGAACCCGGGAACCAGCAGGTCGCCGTACTCCGTTGCGACGTCGAGGAACGCCTGTTGGGCATCGGAAATCGCGTCGACCTCGTCGAGGATCGCCTCGCGGCAAAAGATCCGAAGGTCTGTGGCGACCTGGTCATTTCGACTCCGCGCCATGTGCAGACGCGACGCCGGCTCGCCAATCAGCGCGCGCAGGCGATTCTCGATCCAAGAATGGATGTCCTCCCACGCGGGATCGATGTCATTGAACACGCGCGACACGCGGCGCCGACCCCCGATCCGTTCGTTCGCCGGATCTTGGGCCGCGATCTCGGCGGCGACCGTCTTCAGCCCGTGGAGGATTTGTTGGGCGTCCGCGCGTGAGAGGATCCCCTGCTTGGCCAGCATCCGACAGTGGGCGGCGCTTCCCATGATGTCCTGGCGCCAGAGTCGGTGGTCAAAGCCAATCGAGGCGCCGAACGCCTCGGCGCGCTCGCTGGCGGAGCCCTCAAACCGGCCGCCCCACATCTTGTGCAAAGACGGAGGGTCGGAGGCGCGGTCCATCAGCCTAGGGCTCGGGTTCTGAGGCGCCGGCGTGGGTGCCGGCGGAGAGGCGGAGGATCTCGTCGGATGAGCGGCCAATCCACTGAAGCTGCGCCTGAGTGCGGAGGGGCAGGCTGAAGATCCCAATGAACCCGGCGGCCGCCGCGTGGTCGAACGCGTCTTCCCTCGTATAGGTAGCCAGAGCGGGATCGTACAGCGAGTGCTGGGCCCGCCGACTCGCCACCTGCACGGTCCCCTTGTAGAGCTTGAGGCGCACCGACCCTGTGACGTAGCGCTGTGAGCTGGCCACGTAGGCGGCCAAGTCCTGGTGGAGCGCCGAGAACCACAGGCCGTTGTACACCAGATCCGCGATCTCAGCGGCCACCTTGGCCTTGAATCGCACCTGATCTTTGGAAAGGGTGAGCTTCTCCAGCTCCGCGTGGGCGGCGTGGAGAACGACCGCCGCGGGCGCCTCGTACACCTCGCGGCTCTTGATGCCGATGAGTCGATTCTCCACGTGGTCGATGCGGCCGACGCCGTGGCCGCCCGCCACGGAGTTCAGGCGAGCCACAAGATCGACGCCGCTCATCCCGACGCCGTCAAGGGCGACGGGCGTGCCCTGGTCGAATTCGATCTCGACGTACTGGGGATCGTCCGGCGCCGCGCGCGGAGACGTCGTCCAGGCGAACGCGTCCTCGGGGGGCTCGATCCAAGGGTCCTCTAGGACGCCAGCCTCGACGCTTCGTCCCCAGAGGTTTTCGTCGATGCTGTAGGGGCTATCCACAGTCACGGGAATCGGGATGTCGTGGGCCCGCGCGTACTCGATCTCCTCATCGCGGTGCATGCGGTAGTCGCGAACGGGAGCGATGATCCGCAGCGACGGATCGAGCGCCGCGACCGCCACGTCGAACCGAACCTGGTCGTTCCCCTTTCCGGTGCACCCGTGGGCCACGGAGCGCGCTCCAACCTGATGCGCGACGTCGACGAGGAGCTTTGCGATGAGCGGCCGCGCGAGGGCTGTACCGAGGGGGTAGACACCTTCGTACAGGGCCGACGCCTGAAGCGCTGGCCAGCAGAAGAACCGCACGAAAATGTCCCGCGCGTCTTCGACGAAGGCCTGGGACGCACCCGTTTTGAGGGCCTTCTGTCGGATGAAGTCCAGGTCCATCTCACCGCCCAGGTTGGCGGTGAGCGTCACCACGTCGAGGCTGTACTTCTCACGGAGCCAGGGTATCAGAACGGAAGTATCGAGGCCGCCCGAGTAGGCAAGAACAACAGTTTCCACAGCGCTCACGTGGGGTAAATTCGACTGCCACCAAGGGGGGTGGCTCCGCAGGCGGATTATACCAGGGGGTCCCGGCGCTGCTCCGGGCCGGGCGGACACCATCGGGTATGCTACCCAATGGACCCGCGACTTTCCCCTTTCCGGAGCAGCGACACGATGATGCAGGTTGGCTTCCACGGCGTATGGCACGGGCACTCACGCGAACGCCCCGCGCGCATTACCCGGCAGATGCTGCGTCGGATCGCCGCTTATTTCCGACCCTATTGGCGGCAGGGGCTGGTTGTGCTGGCCATGGTTGCCAGTATTGCCGCCCTCGGACTGATCCCGCCCCTCTTGATGCGCTCGCTCATCGACGTCGCGATTCCTGAGCGCGATATGGGCCTGTTGGTCGTGTTGGTGCTGGGAATGATTGCTGGACCTGCGCTCGGGGGGCTCCTCGGCGTCGTTCAAAACTACTTCAGCTCACAGATCAGCCAGCGCGTGATGTTCGACCTTCGCAATGATCTGTATCGGCACGTGCAGTCCCTCTCCCTGCGCTTCTTCACGTCGGTGAAGACGGGAGAGATCATGAGCCGGCTCAACAACGACGTGTCGGGCGTGAGCCGCGTCGTGGGGGACACCATCACCGAGAACATCATGCAGGTGTTTCTCCTCGTGTCCACGGTTGGGCTGATGCTGCGCATGGACGCGCGCCTTGCCCTCCTGTCGCTGGTCGTGGTTCCCATCGCCCTGCTCCCCACGCGCCGCGTGGGCGTCCGCAGGTTCGAGCTGCAGCGGGAGACGCAGCGGACGCAGGCGGACCTCTCCTCCATCATGCAGGAGACGTTGAACGTGAGCGGTTTCGTGCTGATGAAGGCGTTTGGGCAGGAGCTGCACGAGCTTCGGCGTTTTAGGCAGAAGAACGCCGAGCTGATGGACGTGCAGATCCGCTCCAGCATGCTGGGCCGGTGGTTCCGCATGATGCTGCAGGTATTCGGCGCGCTCGGACCGGCGCTCATCTATCTCGTCGGGGGGTATCTGGTCGTCAAGGACGAGCTGAGCCTCGGGACGATCGTCGCATTTGTGGCCCTACTCTCCCGCCTCTACGGCCCGATCTCCCAGCTCGCCAACGTGCACATCGAGGTAATGGGATCCCTGGCGCTCTTCGAGCGGATCTTCGAGTATCTGGATATCGAACCGGAGATCCGCGACGCGGCGGGCGCTCGCTCCCTGCCGTCGCCCATCTCTGGAGCCATCAGCTTTCGCAACGTGCAGTTCGGATACACCGCCGGGCGGCTGGCGCTGGACGACGTAAGCTTCGACGTTCGGCCGGGGGAACTGGTTGCCCTGGTAGGGCCCAGCGGGGCGGGAAAAACCACCGTCACGTACCTGATCCCGCGCTTCTACGATGTTGTGAAGGGGAGTGTGGAGGTCGACGGGTACGACGTCCGCGACGTGACCGTGGCGTCGCTCCGCGGCAACATGGGGATCGTCACGCAGGAAACCTATCTCTTCAACGCGACGGTACGCGAGAACCTTCGCTACGCACGCCCCGACGCGTCCGATGCCGAGATCATGCGTGCGTGCCGCGCGGCGAGGCTCGACGACGTCATCGCCCGGATGCCCGAGGGACTCGATACGAACGTCGGGGAGCGCGGCTATCGGATGTCCGGTGGGGAGAAGCAGCGGCTGGCCATCGCGCGCGTCCTCCTGAAGGACCCGCGCATCCTCATCCTCGATGAAGCGACGTCGTCGCTCGACTCACAAACGGAGGCGGAGATTCAGGCGGCGTTGGGCCCGCTGATGGCCGGTCGAACGACGCTCGCCATTGCCCATCGCCTCTCGACGGTGCTCGCGGCGGACCGGCTGCTCGTGATGGATGGCGGGCGGCTAGTCGAAACCGGAACACACCGCCAGCTGCTCGCTCGCGACGGCCTGTACGCGCAGCTCTACGAGATTCAGTTCAAACCGCAGCTCACCGGCGCGGCGCCTGCCGACCTGGCTCAACCGATCGCAGTCACCGGCCTAGCGGGCGGGCGGTAGATTGAAGGAGGACGACATGCACGTCGTGCGAGACGGTATTATCGGCCTCGTCCTGGGGGTAAGCGGGGGCATCGTGGCGGGATTGCTCCTGGCCCCGCGACGCCAAAGATCGTCACAGACGGGGACCGAGTTCGGCTCGGATCAAGCATCGGCGAATGTGCTGAGTCGGCTCCGGGGCGACACGGGGACCGGGCTTCTCCCGGACGAGCAGATCACGCTGCGGGTCAAACGGGAGCTCGAGCAACGGGGTCAGGTTGCTCCTCGGGTGGACGTCACGACGGTGGACCGGGTGGTCTATCTTCGCGGAAAGGAGCCGGATCCCATCCGCGCAGATGCCATTGTCGCCATCGCCCACGACGTGTCCGGCGTCGCGGACGTTATCGACGAGATCCGTCGGGAGGCCTGACCGCTAGAGGTCGCGAATAGCCTTTTCGGCTTTTTTGAACCCCTGGTCCACGAGGTCTTTCACGCCTTTCAAGAGGTCCAGCAGCACGGGCTTGAGTTCCGGCACCATCCGCTCGGCGATCCACTCGCGGGTGGCGTCGGCGGCCCGCAAGCGAGCCGTCGGATCCTGGACGCGACTCCACGCGGCCGCGGCGATTGATGCGGGCTGTCTGCGGGCCTCCTCCGCTTGGCGAGACCGTCGGATCAGATACGCGGCGATCCCGGCCGCGATCGCTGCCGCGATAATCGGAGCGACAGACGGGCCGCCTGTCTCCTCATCGATCCCGAGCTCGTCCTGCACCATCTCTCCCTCCAGTGGCCATGGCCTTCAATTGACTCTACACCGACTTTGTCGCGGCCAGCCACCGCTATTCGCCGAGGGGTGTCTCGGACGGCACCGGTGAAGGCGTTGCCGTCGCGGGGAGGGCCGTGGCGGTTGGCGACGGGAGCACGGTCCCGCTCGCGTCCGGCGTGGGCGTGGGCGAGCCGAAGGGGTCCGGTGTGGGCGTGGGGAGCATCGTTGGTAGAACCGTGGCGGGCAACACATCCCAGGGCCGGACGATCCCCGTGCGATCAGAGTAGTCCGTGGGGGCGAAGGGTCCTTCGCCTGATCCGGGCGCACGATAGGTCCGGAAGACCACGTCGTTGTAGGGCGTGTCGCGATCGGCGAGCTTGTTGGTGACGCGGTCGACCGCAATCGACCGCGCCGCGATTTTTGCCATCGCGGCCGGGCTACGCTCCTCCAGCACCCAGTCTCCATCGGAAGGGGGGCAGCTATTGGGCTTGGCGGGGTCGGGACGGCATCCGTTGGCGCGAACGATGCCGGGTGGAGGATTGAACGGCTCGATGGGCCAGTCGGCGAGCGCACCCTCCATGAACGCGTGCCAGATCAGTCCCGCCCCGGATGACCCCAGGACGAGACGCATGGGTTTGTCGTCATCCCGTCCGACCCAAACACCGGTCACCAGGCTGGGTGTGTAGCCCATCGTCCAGGAATCGCGATAGTCATCGGTCGAGCCGGTCTTCGCGGCCGCCGGCCGGTTGTTGGACAGCTTGAGGGGGCTATTCGGCCCGAACGTCTCGAGGCGCGCATCGTTGTCCGAGAGGATGCTGGTGACTTGGAAGACCAACCGCGGATCGACTATCTGCTGGCTCGATGGCTTGTGCTCGTACACGACGCGCCCGTCGGAATCGAGGATCCTCAAGATCGGCGACACGGGGACCTGGACGCCTCCGCTGGCCAGGACGGCATACGCCGATGCCAGCTCCATCAGGCGCACTTCTGCTCCGCCGAGCACAAAAGCCAGCCCGTAATTCGCCGGGTCGCCGAGGCTCACGAGCCCGAGCTTCCGCGCGAGCGCCACCGTGTCGTTCAGGCCGGCGTACTGCAGGACCTTGATGGCGGGGATGTTGAGCGAATTGCCGAGGGCGCGCCGAAGGGTGACCGGTCCTCGGAATTTGTTGTCGAAGTTCTGGGGGCGCCACAGCTTTCCCGTGCCGTCGGGAAGGGAGATCGGCTCATCCTCGACGACCGTCGCGGGCGAGAAGCCTTTGAGAAACGCCTCCAGGTAGACGATGGGCTTGATGGAGGAGCCAGGTTGGCGAAGGGTCATGGCGGCATTGACTTGCCCATTCATGGTCGTCGAGTAGTAGTCCGGGCTTCCGACCATGGCGAGGACCTCGCCCTTTTGCGGGTCGATGGCCACCAGGGCCGCGTCATTGGCGCCCTGGGCCGAGAGCGCGCTGACGTTTCGGCGGACAGAATCCTCCGCCAGGTCTTGCAGATGCGGATCGAGCGTCGTGTATACGGTGAATCCCCCGCTGGAAAGCGCCTTGGGCCCATACATGTCTTCCAGAACCGACCGCACATAGAAGACCCAATGGGGGTACCGGATGGTCGCGATATTGGATTCCGGCGACACGAACTGGAGGCGCTCCGCCTTTGCATCTTCCGCGTCCTCGGCGGTGAGGTATCCGTGGCGGACCATCAGGTCCAGAACCTCTTCCTGTCGGGCCTTGGCGGCGTCATAGTCGCGGAAGGGATCGTAGGCGGCCGGAGCCTGTGGGAGGCCGGCCAGCAGCGCCGCCTCTGCGAGGGTGAGGTCCTTGGGGTTCTTGTTGAAATAGGTGTGCGCGGCGGTGCCAATCCCGTAGGAGAGGTTCCCGAAATAGATCTCGTTGAGGTACCACTCGAGAATCTGGTCCTTGCTGTACGTCGAGGACAGCTCGACTGCGAGAAACGCCTCTTTGAGCTTACGGGCGAGCGTGTTGCTCTTGCGCTCCTCGGGCGAGAGCAGCACGTTGCGAATGAGCTGCTGCGTGATGGTGCTCGCGCCCGATACGATCGTGCCCGCCCGAAGATCCTGATACGCGGCGCGAATGATTCCGCGCGGCTCGATGCCCGGGTTGTCGTAGAACGAGGCGTCCTCGGCGGCAAGGACGGCGTCGATCACGACGGGCGGGAGGTCGGAGAGATGTACGGGTGTGCGCTTTCCACCGCTCTGATCGAGGATCTCATAGAGCAGATCGCCGTTGCGGTCCAGGATGCGCGTGGTCTTGAATGTGTCGCGCGTGTTGATCTCGCTCACCGACGGCAGATCTTCGGTGAACGTGTTGTAGAAGGAGGCGGCTGCAGCAGCGCCCACGGTGAGGAGGCTCGCGCTCACGGCGCCGACAGCCAGTGCGAAGATCATGGTCGCGGCGATCACGAACATCATGATCCCGCCGCGACCGGGGATGGCGCCCCGTCGGTGTGGAGCAACCGGGCGACGAATGCGCCGCGAAGGGGGATGCCGCTCCATAGCCTGCCGATTATACGCCGCGGTTCTGGCTCGCTCGGGCCGCGGCGGCAAGCGTTGACCGCGACTCCCTCTCAGGTGCGCTCACCGGCAGCCTTGGCGGCGGAAGCACGAGGTAACGGGCAAACCAGTTCAGCGTCTCAACGGATTCGGGCCAACGACGAATGGTGCCATAGAGGGGACCGGAGAGCCTGACTTGATTCAGGGAGCTGCGGGTGAGACCCCGAAGCCCCTATTCGACAGGTCGCCCGGGCGGGTCGCTCGGGTGTGGGCCGAATGGATCGTACCCGGCGAACTCTTTGTAGGCAGACACCATCTCTTGCTCGTCGAGCGCGGTCGGGTCCCAATCCTTGCGGATTTGCGCGCTGATCGCGCGGAAGTCACGCCGCAGATCGTCAACCGTCATTCGCCCGACGTAGTAGTACCCGTTGTAGACCCGGTAAATCGTGAGGTCGGGATACAAGATGTAATCGCGGGGCAGATCGACTCTTCGCCGGGAGGTCACTTCGAGCAGGCCCATCTGCTGTTGGGCGGTCCGATCAGCGTCGGAAAGAAAGGGAAATGTCGCACCCAGCCCAATTCGGAGCGCAGCATTTTCTCGCCACGGGTCAGTGCTGATCGCGACGACCTTGCAGTAGGATACGGCGAGCTCCTTCTGGTATTCGGTGAGGAGGCGCAACTGCACCACACATTTTGGTCAGTACCATCCACGGAAAAACATGACCGCCAGAGGGTCTCGACCAGCGGTCAGCTCCGATAGGCGAACGACCGCACCCGTATGGTCCGGAAGTGCGAGGTCAGGGAACTTCGCGCCCGGAACAAAGTCTGATAGCTTCGCCATTGGGTCCTCCGTGATCGGTTCAGGTTTCGCCCGGCCAGGTATTCACCGTTCTTCTTCAGGCCTACAAACTCCTCTTTGACGGTGGCACGTGGCGCACGGCGCCCCGCCATACCGATCCCCCAACGTGCCGGCCTGGACGAGCAGGCCAAAAGTCGCGGTCGGAAACCGTTATGCTGAGCCCGCAGGCGAAGAATCGGTGGCTTGGGTGACCGCTGATGAACGGACCCTTCACTTCGCTTGGGATGACCGTAGCCTTTCTGGCCGCGCCGCTAGCTTGGTCGAGACTGCAGGGCCTGGCGGACGCGCTCCGGTGTGAGCGGCAAGTCGGTGACGCGGATCCCCATGGCGTCCTCGAGGGCGTTCGCGATGGCGGGCGCCACCGCAATGCAGCCGGTCTCGCCGACGCCCTTGGCGCCGAAGGGTCCGTACGTCGAGGGCACTTCCACCAGCTCTACCGTGAGGTCGGGGACGTGGGGGGCCGTCGGCAGCAGATACTCCCACAAATTGGCGTTCAGGTTGGTTCCATTTTCCGAGATGATCTCTTCGGTCAGAGCATAGCCGAGCCCAAAGACGACTCCGCCCTCGATTTGTCCCTTGCAGTTGAGCGGGTTCAGGGCCCGCCCGACATCCTGGGCGGTGTAGTACTTGTCCACGCTGATCTGGCCTGTCTCCGGGTCAACGGTGATCTGCGCGACGTGGCACGCGAAGCTCGGCGCATCGACGACCTCTGCCTGGTCGTGGCCGTGCTCGCGGATCTCGCGCTCACGCGAAGCGGCGCTCGTTCCGATGATCACCCCGGCCGCCGTGGCGCCCGCTTTCGCCGCGACGTCCGCGACGGAGGTTCGACGATCGGGGTCCGCCACGACGAAAACGGTTCCATCGGCCACGTCCAGCTCCTCTTCGTCGGCCTTGAGCTGTTCCGCGGCGAGGCGGATGAGCTGCCGGCGCGCGTCTTCCGCGGCCTGGCGGACGACGTTGCCCACACGATAGGTCGTCTGGCTCCCGCCGGTCCCCTGCTCCGGCGGCGTGGCTTCGGTGTCGGCCGCGACGACGCTGACGCGCTCGACGGGAACGCCGAGGACCTCGCTGGCGACCTGGGCCACCATCGTCCACTGGCCGCCGCCCTGGTCCGCGATGCCGCTGAGCACCACGACGCTTCCGTCGACGTCGATCTTCACCGTGGCGGCGCTCTCGACCGCCGCCGCGTTCGGATGGAGCGCCCACAACCCCAGCGCTAAGCCGACGCCCTGGTTTGCCCGTTTTGGCCCGAGCGAGCGCCGCATCCACGCCCGGGCCCGTTCGATGCAGTCCTCGAGGCCGGAGTTTTGCAGCACGCCGTGGCCCGATGGCACGACGTCGCCGTCGTGGAGCGCGTTCTTCAGCCGCAGCTCGATGGGGTCCATGCGCAGCATGCGCGCGAGATGGTCGAGGTGTGACTCCGTGGCGAAGGCCGTCTGCGGTCCGCTTGGCGCGCGCACGTGGCCGGCGGGAGAAGTGTTCGTAAAAACGGATTCGGCGATGACGCGCGCGTTGGGGATTCGATAGGCGCCGATCAGGCTGGTCGCCGAATTCGCGCCGCCAGCCTGGCTGTCGTCCACGCCGCCCACGTTGTACAGCATGGAAGCGTCCATCGCGACGATCGTCCCGTCGGGCCGCACCCCCATCTTCAGCCTGATCTCGCAAGCCGCGCGCGAGGTCATGGCCGTCAGCTCTTCGACCCGCGAAAGGTGCAGACGCACCGGGCGCTTTGCCTTGCGTGCGAGCACAGCCACGATCGGCTCGATGAACGAGGCGCCTTTCCCGCCGAAGTCGCCCCCAATGACGGGCGAGATCAGACGAACGCGCGAGACCGGTACGCCGAGGCTATCCGCCACGCTCACGCGCACGCGGAACGGCGCTTTCACGCTTGCCCAGACCGTGACCTTTCCGGAGCCGTCGACCTGCGCTACCGCGGCGCGGGGCTCGGTGAAGCCCTGGCTCTGGCGGGCCGTGTGATACGTAGCCTCGTAGGTGACCAGACCCGGCTCGCGGAACGCCGCGTCGACGTCCCCGACCTCGTGCACGACTCGGTTGCGCAGATTCCCCTGGCGCACGCTGCGCGCGGTGTCAAAGTACGTGGGGAGATCCGGGTGGAGGATGGGAGCGCCCTCGGCGAGGGCTTCGCGAGCGTCGAAGACCGCGGGCAGTGGCTCGTACTCCACCTCGATGAGCTGGAGCGCTCGCTCAGCCGTTTCTTCGTCGACGGCGGCGACGGCAGCGACCGGCTCGCCCACGTAGAGGACCTTTTCCTGGGCCAGCGCGTGTCGATCTCGGAGGAAGCGCCCGATGCGCGTCGGGGAAACGTCCTGCCCGGTAGCCACGGCGAAGACGCCGGGCAGCTTTTCGGCTTCGGACGTGTCGATGGAGACGATCCGCGCGTGCGGGTGCGGGCTGCGCAGGACGCGCGCCTCCAGCATCCCCGGCAGCCGGATGTCGCCCGCGTACACGGCGGTCCCGGTCGCCTTTAGGTAAGCGTCGGGCTTCGGGACGGGTCGGCCGATGGCCTGCTGCTCAGCGATGGTTGCCACGATCTGCCTCCATTCGCCTAGGCGAGCTGCTGCGCCGCTGCCTCAATCGCTTCGAAAATCTTGACATAGCCCGTGCACCGGCACAGGTTGCCTCGAGAGCATCCGCGATCTCACCCCTGCTGGGTCGCGGGTTCTCGGTGAGAAAGGCGTGCGCCGCCATGATGAAGCCGGGCGAGCAGTAGCCGCACTGAATTGCGCCAAATTCAGCGAACGCTCGTTGAAGCGGGTGGAGCTCATCCCCGCTCGCGAGACCCTCGATCGTCAGGACGTCGCAGTGGTCGACCTGGGCCGCCAGCACGAGACACGACTTGACCGCTTTGCCGTCGAGCAGGACGGTACACACGCCACAATTGCCGGTGCGGCACCCTTCCTTGGTGCCGGTGAGGTCCATCTCGTCGCGCAGCAGGCGCTGCAGGGTCCAGAACGGCTCCACGTCGATCGTGGTGGCATGGCTGTTGAGCCGAAATGAGATGGGCGCCTTCATCCCCATCCCCTCCGCGGGAATGCCCAATTCTACACGTCCGGCTTCATCATGTCGGGTTCGTGTAGCGCGCCCGGATCGCCTCGGCGATGCGCTCACGACTCTCGTTCGGCGAGAGGGCTGTCTGCCTGGCGACCTGGTCAGATTCGGCGGCAAGGTCCGGGTCTTTGATCACGTCGCGAAACCACCGCGCGTAGTCGCCGCGGGCGAGATGGAATGCCCAGGTCTCGTCGTCGATGCCCTCGGCGATCTGCAGGAACACGAGGAGGTTCTGCGCGCGCAAGTTGAGCTTTCCCGCGGCGCCTCGGAAGTAGAAGCTGCGGTCATCGCCGACATCGCCTTCGGCGTACTTGCGCCGGTGGCGCAGGTGCTCGGCGCGAGCCTCGACTGGTCGAATACGCACCGGCGGCGCGCCTCCGCGGGCTGACCACACCCAAACGTCGCCCTCGGGCAGGCGCGAGGTTGGCAGGGCCGGGTCCGCCATGCCAACGGCATTCGCGAAGCCGTTGAGAGATTTCCCTGGATCATCCCCCACGGCCACAACCCAGTCCACAGTGGCGAGCGCGTTGCGGGCAACGTGGCTGGGCTCCACGGTGACCAACACGAGCCCCGTGAATTCTGGAGGAAAGGCCTGACTGGCGCTCTCGCGCTCCATTGGGAGTAGGTGATGCGCCTCGTCGACGACCACCCAGTGGGGCCGCCCAGTGTGGGCGCGGAGCTCCTGCAGACGTGGAAAGAGCCGGGCGAAATAGCCCGGTCGGTCCTGAAGGGCGAGCCCGGTGAGGTTGACAACCGCGCAGTGGGCAGGGCTCTGGAGGAGGTTGAGGACTTCATCTGGAGTGGGCGGCCCGTCGTTGCTTCCGAGCGCCACGGCCCGATCCACGGAGCCGTAATCACCCTCCGGATCGATCACGCAGAATTGGTATCCGCCCTCGGCGACGCCTTCGAGAAAGCCCATGGTCACTGTGGACTTTCCGCTTCCCGACGGTCCGGCGATCAGCACTGATTCCCCGTACGCGCGCACCTTGACCGCGCGGCCGTCAGCCGCGGTCCCCAGCGGGACGTCGTGGCGTTCCAGGAGATGGGCGATGGACGCCAGGTCGTCGGACAGGAGCCGCTCCGCCAGCTCGGCCACGCCTTCACCGGACCCAGCGCGCGTGACCAGGTCCGCCCGTTGTTTCACTACCGGCAGCGCGTCGGCGACGGCGATCGAGCATTCGCAGAGGCTGAGGAACGCGTGGTCGTTTTCCGCGTCGCCAATCGCGACCGTGTTGTGGGGCGAGAGCATCAGCTCGTCGAGGGCGGCGCTGAGCCCGGTGCCCTTGTTCACGGTTGGTGGGAGCACCATGACGCTGCCCTTGTTGAAGACGACCTGGTGCTCGAAGCCCAGGTCCCGGATGGCGCGAACGACGGTGGTCTCCCACGGGTGCACCGTCGCGATGATCGATGCGCCGACGCTGAGGGGTTGGACACCCAGTGCGCGGAGCCGTTCGACGAGGGCCTCCGGCGGCGCCTCCCCCAGGACCTTTTGCTCGCCGGTCGCGGGCCGGTACAGAAGGGCCCCATTCTCCGCCACGACGCGGTCGAACAGCTCGAGGTTGTGGAATACGGCTTTGAGATCGCCCAGCTCGCGACCGGTGACGAGTAAGAGCTTGCGTCCCGAGTCCTTGAGGCGGTGGAGGGCGTCGATGACGTGTGCGCTGACGGACCCCTCCCACGCGAGCGTCCCATCGTAGTCGCACGCGAGGGCGTGGTAGCGCATGAGCCTCTCCGGAAATTCGTCCCTGTCAATATCCTAGCGCGGAGCGGGGAGGCGCCGCCGTCGGGCGTGGCGTTCCAGGGCAGAGGGAGCGCCGCGCGCTTATTGTCCCGACTCAGGAACGCCATCGGCACGCTGGTCGTCCGGCGTGCCGATGGCGCTTTGGGGGCGGTGTTCTGGCGCTCGCGCTAGAAGGCCCCGGTCCCCTTCGGGGTCCCGTTCCCGGTCGGGCCGTCCCAGCCGGTGGCCCCATTGCACAGGAGGTTCCCGCAGCTCCCGTTCGAGCCGCTGGTGACGTCGTTGAGCGACGAGGTGTTGGAGTAGGTGCCACTCGTCGTGCCGCCGTTATTGGCCAGCGCGTACGCGGCCGCGATGGCGGGCGCACCGACGCTCGTGCCGCCGACTACGAACCAGCCCTTCCGCCCCTGGTAGCCGTAGCTGTCGTACACGGCCACGCCGGTGTTGGGATTTGCGTCAAACGCCACGTCGGCAACGGCGCGGTTCGCACACACGGCCGTCAACCTGGTGATGGAGCTTTGGAACCCGGGCTGCGACTCAAATGCGCTGCACCCGCTCCCCGCGCCGGACCAGACGGTCTCGCTCCAACCACGCGACGAGCTGTCTCGCGTCAGCGAGGTGCCACCCACGGCGGTCACGTTCGGGCTGGCGGCCGGCCAGATGACGCCATAGCCGCTGTCGCCGGAGCTGGCCGTGAATCGGACGCCCGATCCGGTGAAGTGCGAGTCGTAGCTCCCCTCGCTGGAGAACTCGCTCGCGCCCCAGCTATTGCTGACGACGGTGGCATGGCTGCGCGCGTAGTCCTCCGCTGCCAGGAGGTTGGCGAGCGAGTTGGAGTTTGCCTCGACGAGCAAGATGTTACAGTTCGGGCAGATGGCAGAAACCATCTGGATGTCGAGGGCCGATTCCAGCGCCCATCCAGAATTCCCCCGCGGATAGCGCGTACCGCCCGTCTGGTTCACTTTCTTGAAACACCCGTTGGCCGTGGTGCACGCTGACAGCCCGAATTGGGATCGGTATACGCCGAGGTCGTTCTCGGCCGTGGGGTTGTCGTACGCATCGACGACGGCAACGGTCACCCCGCTTCCGCCGCTCGGTGAGAGCGCGTACGCCGCCTGTAAGTCGGCAGGGCCGTATCCCGCCGGGGTCTGGGCCGCCGCGGGCGGGCCGCCGTGGCTTTCAAGCACGACGCGCGCGTGGCAGCGCGCCGTTCCCTCCTCCGCGGGACCCGGGCAAACGGGCGCGTTCGGATGGTCGGGGATCTGAGGCTGCACCGGCGGCTGCGCGAAAACGGGAAGAGCGCCCGCGAGGGCCAACACCGCCGAGCTGAATAGGGTGATCAATCGCAATCGCTGGTTTGGCATACGGGATTCCTCCCAATCTCGGGCCCTTATGGAACGGCGCGACGCCAGCAATTGTAATGCGCAGGTCCCGCAAATTCCGTGTGACGCGCGTCACTCCGCAACCTGCCGCAGTCAATTCAGCGCGGAGATGGAACAGAGGCGTCGCGGGGCGGCCGCCGCAACGGCCTGGCCGTCGTGCGAGGATCTCCGCAGGGGCTCCGACGCACCGACCTTGACGTGGACGCGTCGACTATGGTGTAGTCAGTCGCGGCCGAGTATGCCCGGCTGGACCCACCGGGCAGCCAGCGAATCAGTCGAACGCGAAAGGAGCCCCGGACGAATGGAAGCGACACAAACGGAGAGTCGTCCAGCGCAGCAGACCGCGTGGGGGCGCGGGCGCGCCTACCAGGATTGGATCGAGTCGACCGGACTCCCCATCCATCGCGGCTACTACGTCGACGACTTGCGAACGGTTGAGTTGGGCTGGTGGGCGGAGCGGCAGTGCAACGCCGCGTTCATGGAGCTGGCTGGCCAGGAGGGAGTCTCCGAGGTCCGCGTGACGGAGGTGCCGCCGGCGAAGTCGACCGCGCCCGTCCGTCTCGCGCTCGACGAGCTGGTCTACGTGGTCGAGGGCCGCGGACTCACGACCATCCGTCTTGGCGACCGGTCGCCCGTTAGCTTCGAGTGGCAGAAGCACAGTCTCTTCCGGATCCCGCGCAACTTCACCGCTGAGTTCAGTAACACGCAGGGCGATCGGGGCGCCAGGCTGCTCCACTACAACTCGCTTCCGCTCGCCATGCAGCTCATCCCCGACCCCGACTTCTTCTTTAAGAATGCGATCGAGGACCCCAGTATCGTCTATGGCGCGGGCGACGCCTTCTATTCTGAGGCGAAGGTCGTGCACCAGACGGAGACCGGCACGGGTCGACCGCGCGGCGCATACTGGATTGGGAACTTCTTCCCCGACATGCGCGCCTGGGACCAGCTCATCCCCTTCAAGGGGCGCGGGGCAGGCGGCCACGTTGTGTGGATCCGGTATCCCGGCGCGCCGGTCTGGAACCACATGTCCGTTTTCCCATCCAAGACCTACAAGAAGGCCCACCGCCACGGTCCCGGCACCTTGATCGTCATCCCCACGGGCGAGGGCTACTCGTACATGTGGCCCGAGGGCGGCGAGAAGGTCTTCATCCCGTGGCACGAGGCGAGCGTGTTCGTTCCACCGAATCGCTGGTTCCACCAGCACTTCAACGTGAGCGACTCGACGGACCGCTACCTCGCCTTCCACGCGCCCCGGGGAGCGGCCGAAACGAGCGAGCGCGTCGAGGACCTTGCCCGCGACCAGATCGAATATCCGGACGAAGATCCGATCATTCGAAATACGTTCGAGTCGGAGCTCGCCAAGCGCGGACTCAAATCCCTTATGCCCGATCAGGCATACAAGCAGCGGGACTTCGAGTGGGACTACGGAGACGAGTGACGCCCAAGATCGAACCGTCCGTCGCGGAGGACACATGCTGACACGCGAAGAGAATGAGCTTCTGACCCGCTTTGGACCAGGCACACCTGCCGGCGAGTTGCTTCGCCGGTACTGGCACCCCGTCGCATTTGCGAAGGACCTGACGGAGGATAGTCCGACACGGTTCGTTCGGATCATGGGCGAGGATCTGGTGCTCTTCAAGGACAAGAGTGGCAATGTTGGCCTTATGCAGGACCATTGCGTCCACCGCGGCGCTTCCATGCTGTACGGGCGCGTCGAGGAGCGCGGCATCGCCTGCGCGTACCATGGCTGGCTCTACGACACGAAGGGGAACTGTCTGGAGACGCCGGCCGAGCCGGCGGACAGCAAGTTCTATCTGACGGTGAAGGCGAAGGCGTACCCGGTGAAGAAGTTCATCGGGATGTACTGGGCGTACCTGGGGCCGCTGCCCGCGCCGGAGATCCCGAAGATCGACGTTTGGGTCCGCCGCGATGGGCGCCGCAAGATCGGTGTCCGCCCTCAGCTCGACTGCAACTGGCTCCAGGCCATGGAGAACTCCGCCGACTCAGCCCACCTGCAGATCCTGCACCAGTCGGCGACCGGTCGCGGAGACCCTCCCACCACAACGCGCGGATTCATCGATTCCATCGCGTCCTTCGACTACTGGGAATACCCGTTCGGCCTTATGAAGCAAGCCGTCTACCAAAATGGCAAGTCGGACACCCATCCGCTGCTCTTCCCGAACATCCTGCGCCAGGGGGACGGTACCCACATCCGGGTCCCCATCGACGATACGCACACCGTGATTTACGACGTACGCTTCGTGCCGTCGGAAGATGGCAGCCTCGTGGATGACGACGAGCCGGAGATTCGCCCGTTTCGCCCCTTCAAGGATCCGGTCGATGGCCAGTACCCGTACGCGACGTTTCGGATGGACGAGGTGCCGGCGCAGGACTACATGGCGTGGGAAACACAGGGACCGATCGCGGACCGGACGGTCGAACGACTCGCCACGTCTGATCGCGGCGTCGTCATGTACCGGCAGATGCTGTTCAGAGAGATCGAGCGCGTGCGACAGGGTCTTGATCCGATGGGCGTCGTTCGAGACCCGAACCACGACGTCATCGAGACGAACCTGGACGAATCTTTGGAGCACATGGGACTGATCGGGCCAGGACGGCGGGGACAGCTCGCGCCGGCATGATCTCGACGAAAGGGGGCTGCGCCGATCATCGGCGCAGCCCCCCGTCAGGAATGAAGCGTGCGCTCACCAGCCGCCGTTGACGGAGTTGCTGCTCGGCGGCTGGCGCTCGTGTGGCGCTCAGTCCTCAGGCGACTTCCCGGAACTCCCCCTCGACAGTCCCGTCCCCAGCGCTCGACTCGCCCTCGCTCGTCTTTCCAGCCTGCGTGCCGTATACGGCGGATCCGGCTCGTTGGAGGGCCGCCTGGAGCGCCTCGGACGCCGAGCGCACGCGGGCCACGTCGTTCTGTTCGATTGCCTGGCGAACGGCCTGGACCTGGTTCTCGATGTCGAGCCGGGCGTCGCTGGGGACGCGGTCGCCGCTCTCCCGCAGCATCCGCTCCGCCGCGTACGCCTGGCTATCCGCGTGGTTCTTCAGCTCGATCTCCTCACGCCGCCGAGCGTCCTCCGCGGCATGCTCCTGCGCGTCACGCATCATGCGCTGGATCTCCATCTCCGTAAGCCCGCTGGATGGCTGGATCACGATCTTCTGCTGCCGCCCCGTCCCCTTGTCGCGGGCGGAGACGTTCAGGATCCCGTTGGCGTCGATGTCGAACGTCACCTCGATCTGCGGCACGCCGCGCGGGGCGGGGAGAATCCCGTCCAGGATGAACCGACCGAGGCTCTTGTTCTCGCGCGCCATGGGGCGCTCACCCTGGACGACGTGGATATCCACCTGCGACTGGTTGTCCTCCGCGGTCGAGAACGTCTCCGACCTGCTGGTTGGAATCGTCGTATTGCGCGGGATCAGCGTCGTCATCACGCCGCCCTTCGTCTCTACGCCAAGGGAGAGGGGCGTGACGTCGAGGAGCAGCACGTTCTTCACTTCACCCTGCAGCACACCGGCCTGGATCGCCGCACCAACTGCCACGACTTCATCGGGATTGACGCCCTTGTGGGGCTCCTTCCCGCCGAAGAGCTTCCGCACAAAGTCTTGAACAGCCGGCATTCGGGTCTGGCCGCCGACCAGCACGACCTGGTCGATCTCGCCCGGACGAAGCTTTGCGTCGGCCAGCGCGCGCTCGACCGGCTCGCGCGTTCGCTCGATCAACCCTTCGGTGAGTTGCTCCAGCTTGGCCCGGGTGAGCGAGAGTTGCAGATGCTTGGGTCCGGATGCGGTTGCCGAGATAAAGGGGAGGTTGATCTCGGTCGTCTGGGATGATGACAGCTCCACTTTGGCCCGCTCGGCCGCCTCACGCACGCGCTGGAGCGCCATGCGATCCTGGCTGAGATCGACCCCTTCCTCGCGCTTGAACTCGGCGATGATCCAGTCGATCACGGCCCGGTCGAAGTCGTCGCCGCCCAGGAACGTGTCCCCGTTGGTGGCCAGAACCTCGATGACTCCCTCGCCAACGCGCAGGATCGATACGTCAAACGTGCCGCCGCCAAGGTCGTAGACGGCGATCACTTCGTCCACCTGCTTGTCCAGGCCGTACGCTAACGACGCAGCGGTTGGCTCGTTGACGATGCGGAGCACCTCGAGCCCGGCGATCTGACCTGCGTCCTTCGTCGCCTGGCGTTGCGCATCGTTGAAATAGGCGGGGACGGTGATAACGGCCTGCGAGATCCTCTCGCCCAGCTTGGCCTCGGCGTCCGCCTTCAGCTTCTGCAGGATCATGGCCGAGATCTCGGGAGGGCTGTACTCCTTTCCGCCCATCAGGACACGAATGTCGCCATTGGGCGCGCGCGTCACCCGGTACGGCACACGCTTCACAGCCTCTTGAACGATGGGGTCATCGAATTTGCGGCCCATGAACCGCTTGATGGAGAACACCGTGTTCTCCGGGTTGGTGACGGCCTGTCGCTTGGCGAGTCGCCCGGTCAGGCGCTCTCCAGTTTTGGGGTTGATCGCCACCATGGACGGGGTGATGCGCTCACCCTCCGAGCTTTCGAGGACGGACGGCTCGCCGCCTTCCAGCACGGCGACGGCCGAGTTTGTCGTCCCGAGATCGATGCCGATAACTTTTGCCATAGTTCCACTCCGTGGCCGCGCGCGGCGGCCACATGACGTTATGGTAATAAGCATATCAGATTACATGCAGGAGAGTTGATAGCGTTTTTATCAATAATTTCGCGAAGGGCGAGCGCGACGGCCGCGCGACCTGAGCGGACCGTCGGCTCGGCGCTACAATAGGGCGGCAGCGCACCCCGACGCATCGCGTTTCCGCGAATGTAGTGCACGCCGATCCCGCGTCGAGCGTGGATCTCGCCATCGCACGGACGCCCTCGCGGTACTGCTCCGCGGAGCGTGGGTCCGGGCGCGCCATTCGGCGCCGAACCAATGAGGTGGAGGAGGCCAATTGGAGGCGACGGCCGACAGAACCGACATGCTGCCCGTGGCCGGGGGTGAGCTGGAAATCTATCGGGGCGGCAGCGGACCGAGGGTGGTTCTGCTCCACGGCTGCTACGGTTGGTGGGGGTGGGAAGACGTTCACGAGCGCCTCGCCGGTGAGTTCACCGTGCTGGCGCCCGTGCATCCGGGCTTTGGCAGGTCCAGCCGGCTACCTGGGGTCGACTCGGTCGACGACCTCGCCTACTTTTATCTCGATCTCTTCGCCGACTGGAACGTGCTTCCCGTCAGGCTGGTGGGATTCGGGCTCGGCGGTTGGATCGCCGCCGAGGTCGCCGTTCGATGCCCGCAAGCCGTCGAACGGTTGGTGCTCGTCGACAGCGTGGGCATCAAGATCTCCGACCGCGAGACGCGGGATATCGCCGACCCGTTCATCCTGATCGGCGACGAGCAGCAGCCCATGTTTTGGCACGATCCGTCCACGCACCGTGTCCCGATACCCACCCCGACCATGCCGGAGCAAGTCCTGCAGCGAACGCTTCGCAACGCGGAAGCCGCCATGTATTACGGATGGAAGCCCTACATGCACAATCCGAAGCTTCGGCAGCGGCTCCACCGGATTGCGGCTCCGACGCTCGTCGTTTGGGGAGAAGAGGATCGCATCGTGTCGAGGAGCTACGGTCAGGCATTCGCGGAGTCCATTCCCGACGCCCGTTTCGTCGCGATCCCTGACTCGGGACACTACCCGTATCGAGAGCAGCTCGATCGATTTGCCGCGCCTGTCGTCGAATTCTTGCGCTAGGGTCGCCGGCCGGCGCGCAGCGTCGCGGCGGACGGCAGCGCCGGGGTCTCGATCTCTGTCAGGAGGGAAGCAATGCTGGCATACCATTTCACGGAAATGCCCTACCCCTATTTCCCGCCGGACGCGGAAGCCGAATACGGCACGCCTCGAGTATTGCTCCCGAACCGCTACTACGATCCCAACATCGGCGCCGACCTCTACAACCGGTATCTTGACGAGTACGTGTATGCCGATGAGCTCGGTCTCGAGATCATGCTCAACGAGCACCACCAGACAGCCACGTGCACCGATGTCGCCGTCTCGCTGTCCGCCGCGATCCTGGCCCGCCAGACGAAGCGCGCCAAGATCTGCATTCTCGGCACGCCCCTTCCTCATCGCGACAACCCCGTGCGCGTCGCCGAGGAAATCGCGATGCTGGACTGCATCAGCCACGGACGAATCATCTCCGGCTTCGTGCGCGGCGTGGGAACGGAGGTCCATCCCGCCAACACGAATCCCACGCTGACGCGCGAGCGAATGGAAGAGTCCCACGACTTGATCGTCAAGGCGTGGACCACGCGCGAGCCGTTCAACTGGGAGGGCAAGCACTGGCACTTCCGCTACGTGAACGTCTGGCCGCGGACCTACCAGCAGCCGCACCCGCCCATCTGGATCACCGGCACCTCACCCGACAACGTGCCCTGGGTCGCGGACCACCAATACGTCTTCGCAGCGTTTCTCATGGCGTACGATGACGTGAGCCGTCTCTACGACATCTATCGTCGGCGGACGGCGGAGCTCGGACTACCGGCGCCTGGCACCGAGCGATTCGCCTATCTTGCGCTCTGCCACACGGCGGAGACCGATGAGAAGGCCATGGAGCAAGGCCGCGAGCTGATGTGGTACCTGGGCCGGCGCCGCCATGCTGCTTTGACCAACCCGCCCGGGTTCAACTCCGTCAAGACCAACATGATGATGCTCGCCGGGATCGACAAGCCGCGCGGCGACACGTTCGAATCGTTGATGGCCAAGGGGATCGTGATCGCCGGCAGCCCGACCACGGTTGCGAGGCAAATCAAGGAATGGCACCGGCGGGGCGTCGGGCACTTGCTGATGATGAATCAAGCGGGCGCGCTGAGCCCGGAGATCACGCGCCGAAGCATGGAGCTGTTCGCCAAGGAGGTTTACCCGGAGCTGAAGGAGCTGGATCCTAGGCCCGCAAGCGAGGACGCCGTGGGAACCGGCCCGAGCGAACCGGCACCGGTGGTTCAGCGCCGCGTGATGGACGCCGAGGGCTGAGCAGGCCCGCGAGGGCCAATGTATCGCCGCGCCCTCAGCGCCCCGGGCGCGGGACTACGCCGCGTGGCGCTGGCGCACGTTGCTCGTCCCATAGTCGACGCGGCGGCCGCGCGAGCGCCGTCGCCGCCGGCCTCCGTTTTCACCCGACGTAACGATCGGTTTTGCAACCATTCCCGCCGGCGGAAACGCCCGCGAACACTGCAGGCATCGAAGCCAGCCCTCATCATCGACATCATCGTGCAGGTCGCCGCCACAGCTCGGACATGCGTGAAAGTACCAGCTCACTCTGTCCTCCCGTCCTTCGGCGCATCCATTGCGTCGAACGTTCAGCGAGGGCCGCGCGGGCGATGCTGAGCTTCCCCAAAAACGGCCATCGCCAAACAAGAGTGTGGCAGAGGAATGTTAAGCACCTGTTACGGGGCAGTTCACGCATTGTCAGCGTTCTGCGAGGAGTCCCACCCGCCCGGGAACGCCAAGAGGTCGAGAGTGGGGGACCGAAGGCAATCTGTCGTTCCGAGGCCGGAGGCCGAGAAATGTGTAGGTGGATGACTGCCAAAAGCCACGGATCTTTGGCTTCGCGCAGGATGGCAGGTCTATTCTCGGTCGCATCCCTAATACGCGGTCGCGTTCTGGGGCTGCCAGGTCCCCAGCGTGACGCTGACCGATTCCGTGTCTCCACCGCGGACGTACTGCACGAGCATCGCCTGCCCCGGCTCGAGTTGGTCAATGTATGCGGCGATGTCCTGGAAGCTGCGGACGGTGTGGCCGTCAAGGGCGAGAATGATGTCCGCCGTGGAGGCGTCGTTGCCCTGGACGCCACGGATGCCTGCGGCCGCAGCGGGCCCGTCGCTGGCCACCGCTGCCACGATGACGCCCTGCTTCGTCGATAGGCCAAGGGTCTGCGAGCGCGTGGGCGTGAGGGAAACGCCCGCGATGCCGAGCCACGCGTGCGTCGGCTCCTTGCCGGCCAAGAGGTCTGGCAGGTAGCGCTTCACGGTGTTGATGGGGATCGCGAACCCGATCCCCACATTGCCCTCCGATGGTCCCTCGATTTGTTCGTTGATGCCGACCACTTCGCCGTCGAGATTCAGCAGTGGGCCCCCCGAGTTGCCAGGGTTAATGGCCGCGTCCGTCTGGATCATGTTGCTGATCAGGCGCGATTCCACGCCCGGCCGACTGCGCCCGAGCGAGCTGATGATCCCCAGCGATGCCGATCGATCGAGCCCGTACGGGTTTCCGATGGCCACGACGATCTCGCCCACCTGGAGCTGGCTCGAATCGCCCAGGTTCGCGACCGTGAGGGACTGGAGCACGTCTTCCGGCGCGTTGATCTGGAGTAACGCCAGATCGTTCGCCCGGTCGGTAGCAACGACGTTCCCGACGTAGCTCGATCGGTCCGCCAGCGTGACGTCCACGTGGGTCGCATCGCTGACGACGTGCTGATTTGTGATGACGTGGCCCAGTTGGTCGACGACCACCCCCGATCCCGTTGATTCCGTCCGAACGCGGCGGCCGAGGATGTCGCGGGTTTCCGTCGAATAGGTGATGTTGACGACCGACGGACTGGCGCGCTGGTAGACGTCGATGATGGTCTGGCTGTCGCTTACCGCCGGCGACTGAACCTGCGGACGGCCTTCCTCCAGGATCGCCGCGCGCGCCGGGACGATCCACGTGGCTGGGATGAGGAGGCCGGTAACGAGCGTGACCGCGACGATGCGAATCATGGGGAGACCGCCCTGCGTTTCGAGAATACGGATGCGATCGCTGCCAGGATCAAGGCCCCGACAAACGCCTGGATCAGAGGAACGCCGAAAAGCGATGGGCCGCGTTGACCGATGAGGGCCACGCCGATCCAGCTTCCCAGAAGCCCGGCCAGCACTGCGCCCAGCCATCCCCACGGCAGCTTCCCGGGGATGACCGCATCCGCCAGCGCGCCCGCGATCCCCGCGACCAACAGGTGAAGGCCGAGGGCGATGAGCCAACCCGTCAGGAGGAGGAGGCCGGACAGGAAGAAGAGCGCGGCGATGGCGAAAAATACGAGGAGGGCCAGGACTCCGAGCGGCATGGTTGAGTCTATCGGATGGCAACGCCTCTGGCTAGCACGCGCAGTGCTCATGGCCTTGCAGGAGCGATGACAACGGAGGAGCGCTGGTTGGCTCCGCCGCTGAGACCGGCGCCCAGATTGCCCCTCAGGCCACGGAAATGACGCCGTGCGCGCGTTGGAAGAGCTTTTCGGCCCCGCTGTCGGTCACCAGGACGTCGCCGCCCCAGCTAAAGCTCACGCTCCCATCGAGAGTCGAGGCCTGCGGCTTCCAGACAAATGTATTGTTTTTCTCAACCCGCACGTCTCGGATTGACTCCCCGGAGAGCCGTGGCGTGATGATAGGACCCTCGTTGCCGTAGCCGCGGCCGTGCATCGTCAGGCCCGTCTTCATGCCGTACCGTGCGCCGAAGCCGTTGACGAAGTCGATGATCTCCGCGAATGAGGCGCCCGGCTTCAGCACGTTGAGCCCTTGCTCCCAAACGGCCCGCTGGACCTCCATGACCGGCTTCCACGCCTCCGGGACCGGTGCGAGCAGGATGGGCTGGTCTTCCTGGGCGAGCTGGCCGCCCCACACGGCGCTCACCTCGTTGGTGATGTAGTCGCCGTGCTGGAGCCGTCGGCCGATAGGCGGGTCGGTGATTCGCGGCCGCGCGCCGTCCACTGGGCCCACGTTCATCGCCCAATTGTGGTGCTCGCTCCCGAGCTCGAGAAGCCGGACGGTCACGCGCGCGTACAGCTCCGCTTCGTCGATCCCGGGCCGAGCGACGCGCGCCATCTCGTCCACGCCCGCCTCGGCGATGGCGACCGCGCGGCGAAAGGCCGCGATCTCCTCGTCACCGCGCACGTAGCGGGCGAACCCGATCACGTCCGTCGCATCCTCGAAGGTCGCGTTTGGCAGGCGCCGAACCACCTCGGTGTAGGAGCCGTAGTTCAC
>DASRDP010000153.1 GCA_035652535.1 Chloroflexota bacterium | reverse complement strand
CCTGGCCCCGACTGCTTCGGCATCGGGACGCTGGAGTGGGTCGAGTCCACGGGAAAGGGGTGGGTCTACGCCCACACCATCTCGTATCAGCCCGCGCACCCAGCGTTCGCCGATGACGTGCCGTACGTCCTCGCCATCATTGAGCTGGATGAGGGCTGGCGCATGAACAGCAACGTCATCAACATCGATCCGCAGGACGTGAAGATCGGCATGCGCGTCGAGGTGGTCTGGGACGACGTGACGCCCGAATTCAGCCTGCCGAAGTTCCAGCCGGCGAAGAGTTAGAAGCGCGCTGCGCGGGCGACCATACGTCGGGCTTGCCGTCTCCAACCACAGCACCTCCGCCCGCACTCGCGCCAGTCATCTGCAGGGCAGGGCGAGGACCCGCCCCGAACTGCGTCGCCAGCTCTTGCAGGCCCTGCGCCATTTCGCTGAGCGACTGCGCCAGCCGAGCGACTCCCTGCGCCTCGGCGTTGACCTCTTCCGCGGCGGCCGATAGCTCGTCGGCCGCCGCGCTGGTGTCGTCGCTGACGTTCGCGATATTTTCGACCGATCGTGACACCTCCGCGGAGGCAGCCGCCATTCGCTCCGCCCCCGCCGTGTTGCGGTCCACGATTTCGGACACGACCCGCATCGCCTCGGTCAAATCGTCTGCCGCGCCTGAGATCTCCCGCGCGGCGTCGGAGATCTCCTCCGCGCGTCGGCTCGCGAGCTGCGCGGCGACGAGGCTCGACGCCAGCGTTTCCCGGAGGACCGCGGCGTGGCTGACGCTTGCCTCGACTTCGGACTCGGCGTTGGAGCTGGCCGCCTCGGCCTGGTCGACCGCGGCTTCGATGCCCTGCACGAGTTGCGCAACCTCGCGCGTTGCGACGCCCGCGCGCTCGGCCAGCCGTTTCACCTCGGTCGCCACGACCGCGAACCCACGTCCCTGTTGCCCGGCCCGCGCCGCCTCGATTGCCGCGTTCAGCGCGAGGAGCGTGGTGCGATCCGCCAGGTCGCTGATCGTCGCCGCGATGTCGCCGATCTGACGCGAAGCGCTTCCCATGTCCGCGACGCGCCGGGCCGAGATTCGCACCGCCTCCGCGACCTGGCCCATCGTCTCGATGGCGTCGTCCACGGAGCGAGCGCCGGCCTCAGCCGCCAGGGTCGCTTCCCGCGCCGCCACGCTGCTCGCCTGGGCATGCGCCGCCACCTGCGCGATCGCCGTGGTGATACGCTGAGTTACCTCCGCCGACGTGCCCACGGCGCCCGCCTGGGCCCGTGCCCCGTCGGCCAGCTCGTCGATCGCGTGAGACATCTCGTCGATAGAGTGAGCCGTTCGCGACACGCCGTCGGATTGTTGCTGGGCGCCATCCGCCAGGTGCTGAGTGGAGCTCGCGATCTGCGCGGTGGCCCCCTCGGCCTGGTGCGCCGCGCGGGCGAGATGGACCGACGCAGTCGTGATGGCCGCCGCGCTCGCGGCGACCTGCCCCCCCAGAGCGCTCAGATCGTCGACGCGGCGGGCGAGGGCCCGCTCCGATTCCCGCAGGGCGGCGTTGTAGCTCTGCACCTGCGCAAGCGTCTCGTCCAGCCGCCCGCTGTACTGCCACAACACGAAGAACACCAGCCCGCCGATGACGGGTACGAGCCCGACGTTGATCAGGCGTACCACCTGCGACGGCACGACCGCCAGGACCCCAAACGGATCGACGCGGAGGGACAGCGCGCTCACGATCAACGCGATGGCCGTTGCGGCCAGCATCAGCCGCAGGAGCGAGCGGCGGCCGAGATGTGGCAGCGCCAGCGCCACCGGCAGGACCATGAGCACCGCCACCATCGGGAATAGCTCCGGTGCGAAGAACATGAGAAATAGGCAGATCACGGCCAAGCTGAGGCACATCATGGTCACCGAGGCCTCGAGATGGCCGCGCCGCAAGGCGCGCTGGGCCAGGACGAGGACCACCATGTTCCCGACCACGAGCACGGCGATCAGCGGCAAGAACGGAAGCGGGTAGAGGATGTACAGCAGCACGATGATGGGCAGCGCCCAGGCATTGAGGGGAAGATCCGCGTTGATGAACTGATTGACCTGGGCAATGCTCCGGGCGTGGGCGTCCATGGGATCGAGCCGCGGAGCGGGACCAGTGCCCGGAGTCAGGCCCGTCATCGACCAACCGAACTGTGCACGGTATCTCCTGTTAGATTGGCCAATTCGTTCACGTCCGCCCGCGGGGCGCTCGGAATTATAGGCGCGCGGAGGAGAAGGGCCTGGACGCTCACCCGCCGCGGAGGCACGAGCCCCGACGACCAGACTGCGAGCTCCCGCGGCAACATTCAGCACCGCGACATCCTGGGGGGGCGAGCCTCAGCGAGCGGAGGGGCGGCGCCCGGCTACTGTGCAGCGAGCAGATCTTCGGGACGGACCGGTAGCGGGGCCGACCGACTGACCGCATCGATCACCGCGGTCGCCACCGCCGCCGCCATGCCGCAATTGGGACCTTCGCCGATCGGCGTGATCCCCAGCGCCGGCTCGGGGGGCAGCACGATGGAGTCGAACGGCGGTATGTCCGCGACGGTGGGCAGCTTGTACTCATGCAGGTTCGCCGTTGTCACGCGCCCATCGTCGAACTCGATCCCTTCCATGAGGGCGTAGCCGAGGCCCTGAATCAGCCCGCCATCGATCTGACCCCTGTGCATCACCGGGTTGATGACTTTCCCAACCTCGATGGCGCTGACCGCGCGGCGGAGGCTGAGCTGACCGGTTTCATCGTCTACGTGGACCTCCACGGCCACAGCCTCATACGTGTCGACGATGTCTCCCGACGATGGCGTGTACCGAAACAGCTCCACGAGCTCCGACGGGGCGAGGCTCGCCGCGTCGGCGACGGTGTGCAACCGACCATCCGGAGTGCGGAACCCGTCGAATTCGATGGCGATCTGGGCGCGATCGTGGCCGAACTCGGCCGCGAGCAGGTCGGCAAGACGGTCCCGCATGCGCTGGGACGTGACGCCGATCATCTTCCCGACCACCCGCGTGATCCGGCTCCCACCCACGCCCCGGTCGTACTCGATGTTCTCCATCGTTTGAACGACCCGCACGCGGTCGACCGACACGCCCATGCCTTCGGCCGCCATCTGCTGGAAGGCCGTGAGCATGCCCGACCCCTGCTCGATGATGGGCGTGTGCACGAGGACCGACCCGTCCCGCGCGACGATTAAGCGCACGGTGTAGTCGGTGGCCGGGCTATTCGTCACGTCCACCAACGCGATCCCCCGCCCAACGCCGCGCTCCCTGGGTCTCGCCCAGCCGATGGCGTCCGCGGCGGTCGCCAGCACCTCCCGCGCCATCGGCCGAACGCCAGCGCCACCGCGGTCGGGCTTCCTCGGCGTGACGGGCGCGTTGATGAGCCGAATCTCGAGGGGATCGATCCCCATCTCGCGCGCGCACAGGTCCATATGCTGCTCGATCGCCACGAGGGGCTGAATGGCGCCGGGATCGCGCATGTGCCCGCATGGGACCGTATTCGTGTAGACCATGTGGCCCTCGACCCGCCAGATCGGCACGTCGGTGTATGGGCCCAGGCCGCCGGTGAGCACGCGCGGCAGCGTGGCGTCGAGGGCTGGCTTGAAGGCCGCGTACGCGCCGCTGTTGTAGTAGGTCTGGGTCCACCGCGCAACAAGGTGGCCCGACCGGTCAAAGCCGCTTCGCACGCGGATCACGGCGGAGTGGCGCGGGTTTCCAGCGGTCAGCTCCTCGGTCATCGACATCAGCGTGCGGACGGGCCGGCCGGTCGCCCGCGCGAGGAAGTACGTCAGCGGGATGTCCATGAATGACCCTTTGCCGCCAAAGTCTCCGCCAAGCGGCATGAGGTGAATCTCGACCTGCTCCCGGGAGAGTCCCAGCCCTTCCCGCAGGTAGTCGAGCAGCAAGTACGGCGCCTTGTTGGACGCCCAGATGTGCGCCACCCCCTGGGCGTCCACCTCCACGGTGCAGCAGTGTGGCTCCAGATAACCCTGGTGCTGGACCGGCGTGCGAAACGTGTGATCGAAGGCGAAATCCGCGCTTTTCAGCGCGTCATCCATCTCGGCCGCGCTCGCGCCGAAGATGGGATTCGACACGCTGTTGGGATAGTCCGCGACCTTCTGCTGTGGAGTCTTGTGGGCCCGAACCCAGGCAGGCTCGTGCACCAGCGGCGCGCCCGGCTCGATCGCCGCGAGCGGATCGAACACGGCGGGCAGGGGCTCGTATGCCACCTCGACGAGCCCGAGCGCCTCCTCGGCGATCTCGGGATTCTCCGCCGCGACCGCGGCGACCTTCTCGCCCACGAAGCGGACACGCTCGCGCGCCAGCACGGGCATGTCCCGCATCGAGCGCCCGACGAGCACGTCCGGCACGTCTGCCCCCGTGAGCACCGCGTGGACGCCGGGCAGGCGACGCGCGCGCGACACATCGAGAGAAACGATTTGGGCGTGCGGCCAAGGGCTGCGAAGGATCCGCGTGTGGAGGGTGTTTGGACGGACGAGGTCCGCGGCGTAGGTCGCCGCCCCGGTGACCTTCTCGACCCCGTCGATGCGAACGGCCGCCTCGCCGATCACTGCGTCAGGAACCGGGCAAACACGTCATGGTATCGAGTCCGGAGCCCTGCCCGGAGCGCCGGACTTACGTCGACAACCGGGGGGAAGGCATCCCGGAGCTTTCGGTCGTAGGGAATGCAGGCGTCGATGAGGATCCGGTTGTTGAAGTTGCCGGGAAGCGACATCGGATCGCGGCCGGATGACCATGCCTTCTGAATCACGTCCACGTCGGTGACCGGATCGAAGCGCGTGCACATGGCCCAGAGGACCTGATCGAGATCGGAGCAATCGACGTCCTCATCCACCACGACGGTCCACTTCCCGTTGTACGCGCCCGCTGCACAGTTGGAAGCGACGTGAAGCACGTTGCGAGCGTGGCCCGGGTACCGCTGGCGGATCTGGATCGCCGTGAAGCGGGTCGCGGGGCCGCCTTCGTGATTCCACACGCCGAGGATGCCCGGCAGCCCCGCCGCCTCGAGCGCCTTCCAGATCTCCGCGGACCCTGCGATTCCTTTCAGCAGCCCGGTCTCATCGACCGGCTTGTGCTGAGGCGCGCACGTCAGGATCGGGTCGTTGCGATAGAGAATCGTCTTGACGTCGACACACGGGCGCGGAACGACGTCGTCTGAGTAGTAGCCCATCCATTCCCCGAACGGGCCCTCGGGCCGAGAATTGCCCGGAATCGCCTCGCCCTCGATGGCGATCTCCGCGTCAGCGGGGATGGGAAAGCCCGTGTACGGACCCTCGATGACGTCGATTGGCTCACCCCGAAGGCCGCCCGCGAAGTCGTACTCGGACACGCCCTGGGGGAGTGGGCTCGCGGACAGCATGTACAACAGCGGGTCCTGGCCACAGACGATGACGACCTTCATGCTCTGGCCGCGCTCGAAATACGTGTCTCGGTGGATCCGGCCATGCTTTCCTTCGGTAATCTGGCAGCCAACGGTCCTGCCGTCGTAGACCTGCGCGCGATACGCGCCGAGGTTGTACCAGCCTGAATCGGGATCGCGCGTGACGACGAGGTCTGCCGTGCCGATGTATCGGGCGGTGTCGCGCTCGTGGTGGACGGGAACCGGAAACCGGAGCACGTCCACGTCGTCTCCGGTGAGCACATTGTCCAGAATCGGCCCCGTCGCCACGACGCGCGGAGGAATCAGCGTCATGCTCCGCATTCGCTCGTGGTAAGCGCGGACGACGTCGACCTTTCGCTCCCGCTCCATTGGTAAACCGAGGGTGAGCGCGATGCGGTTGATGGTCGAGAACTGCCCATAGAGCGTACGAAAGCCACTCGGGTAGCCGGGCACATCGTCGAAAAGAATCGCGGGCGCCTTTCCGTGGCCGCTCTC